>JASLDQ010000051.1 GCA_030151505.1 Chromobacteriaceae bacterium | reverse complement strand
GCACCGCCGCGATCACGTCGGCATTGAGGCGCAGGTATTCCGGCGCCCGGCCGCCGGGGATCACCAGCGCATCGTAGGCGGACGGATCGAGCCCGGCGAAATCGGCATTGAGGGTGAAGCGGTGGCCGGGTTTTTCCGAGTAGGTCTGGTCGCCTTCGAAGTCATGGATCGCGGTGCGGACGAAGTCGCCGGCTTTCTTGCCCGGGCAGACGGCGTGGACGGTGTGCCCCACCATCAGCAGCATCTGGAACGGCACCATCGCCTCGTAGTCTTCGACGTAGTCGCCCACCAGCATCAGAATCCTCTTTGCGGCCATGCTTCTCTCCTCGCGATTACCCTTGGGATGTACGTGCCGGCGCGCCTGGACAGCCATGCCATCCGGCCTGCGGCGGACGCTGCTGTCTTTCTACCGCGCGGGGGCGCGCAGGACAAGCTGCATCGGTGCCAGCAACGAAAACAGCCCGCACGCGGCGGGCTGTTTCAGCAACGGACAAGACCGGGATTACCAGACCTGCAGGTAGGACAGGATGCCCTCGGCGGCCTGACGGCCTTCAAACACCGCACGCACCACCAGGTCGGCACCGCGGACCTGGTCCCCGCCGGCGAATACCTTGGGGTTGCTGGTCTGGTGCTTGAACGACTGCTGCGCCGGCGCGATGGTGCGGCCGCGCTTGTCGGTCTTGATGTTGGTGTGGCCGAACCAGTCGGCGGCCTCGGCCTGGAAACCGAAGGCGACGATCACGTGGTCGCACTCGAGCACCTGCTCGGAGCCTTCGACCACCTCGGCGGAACGGCGGCCCTTTTCGTCCGGCTCGCCCAGGCGGGTTTCGGCCAGATGCAGCCGCAGGCTGCCGTCGGCGCCCTCGGCGATGCCGAGCGGCTGGCGGTTCCACAGGAACTCGACGCCCTCTTCCTTGGCGTTGGCGACTTCGCGCTTGGAGCCCGGCATGTTGTCCTCGTCGCGGCGATAGGCGCAGATCACGCTGTCGGCGCCCTGACGGATCGAGGTGCGGTTGCAGTCCATCGCGGTATCGCCGCCGCCGAGCACCACCACGCGCTTGCCCTTCACGCTGATCGGCGCATCGCCTTCCGGCAGGGTGTCCATGCACTGGCGCACGTTGTTGATCAGGAACGGCAGCGCCTCGAGCACCCCCGGCAGGTATTCGCCGTCGAAGCCGCCCTTCATGTACTTGTAGGCGCCCATACCCATGAACACCGCGTCGAACTGCTCCAGCAATTCGTCGATGGTGACGTCGACGCCGATTTCGGTATTCAGGCGGAACTCGACGCCCATGCCTTCCATGATCTGGCGGCGGGTCTTGACCACGTCCTTCTCGAGCTTGAACTCGGGGATGCCGAAGGTCAGCAGGCCGCCGATTTCCTCGTAGCGGTCGAACACCACCGGCTTGACGCCGTTGCGCACCAGCACGTCGGCGCAGCCCAAGCCCGCCGGACCGGCGCCGATCACCGCGACCTTCTTGTCGGTCCACACCACCTTGGACATGTCCGGGCGCCAGCCGGCCTTGAAGGCCTCGTCGGTGATGTACTTCTCGACCGAACCGATGCTGACCGCGCCGAAGCCGCCCTGGTTCAGCGTGCAGGCACCTTCGCACAAGCGGTCCTGCGGACAGACGCGACCGCAGATTTCCGGCAGGCTGTTGGTCTTGTGCGACATTTCGGCCGCTTCGAACAGGCGGCCTTCCTTCACCAGCTTGAGCCAGTTCGGGATGAAGTTGTGGACCGGGCATTCCCATTCGCAGTAGGGATTGCCACAGGACAGGCAGCGCCCGGCCTGTTCGCCCGACTCGGACTGGCCGAGCGGCTTGTAGATTTCAAAGAACTTATGCTTGCGCTCCTCGGCGGGGACTTTCTCGCCGGGGTTGCGCTGCACGTTCATGAACTGGAATACGTCACCCATGATTCTTTTTCCGTGAGGGGCGAGGGCGAGGCGGCGGAAGCCCGCGCGCCACGATCACCTCTGCAATTCATGCCGCCGGGCGGGCATGGCGGCCATGGCCGCCCGCCCTGCCCGGCTTCGCCTTAGTCCTTCAAGTGGCTGTCGAGCTTGGCCGCCTTGGGCTTCACCAGCCAGAAGTAGTCGACGTAGTCGTCGAAGTTTTCCAGCATGGCGCGCGCCACGGCCGAACCGGTGTACTCGACATGCTTGGCGATCTTGTCGAGCAGGTAGGCGCGGTACTGGCCCATCGCTTCGCCGTTGATCAGGCTGATGTCGACCAGTTCGTTGTTGTAGCGGTAGGCGAAACGCTCGTTCGGGTCGTAGACGAAGGCGAAGCCGCCGGTCATGCCCGCACCGAAGTTGTAGCCGGTTTCGCCCAGCACGATCACCGCGCCGCCGGTCATGTATTCGCAGCAGTGGTCGCCCGCGCCCTCGATCACGGCCAGCGCCCCCGAGTTGCGCACGCCGAAGCGTTCGCCCGCCACGCCCGCGGCGTAGAGCTGGCCACCGGTCGCGCCGTAGAGGCAGGTGTTGCCGATGATGATCGAGTCGTTGGTCTTGAGCTCGGACGCCTTGGGCGGGAACACCGCCAGGCGGCCGCCGGCCATGCCCTTGCCGACGTAGTCGTTGGCATCGCCTTCCAGCAGCATGTTCAGGCCCGGGGCGTTCCACACCCCGAAGCTCTGGCCGGCCGAACCCGACAGCTTCAGCGTCACACAGCCTTCCGGCAGACCGGCCGCGCCGTGCAGCTTGGCGATCTCGCCCGACAGGCGCGCGCCGATGGAGCGGTGGATGTTCTTGACCGCGTAGGACAGTTCGATCATCTGCCGGTTCTGGATCGCGCCGATCGCATCCTTGACCATCTCCTCGGCCAGCTCGCCCTTGTCGAAGGACGGGTTGGAGGCGCTGATGCAGAAGCGCGGCTCGCTGTCGGGGATGTGGCCCTGGCTGATCAGCGGGCTGAGGTCCAGCTTCTTCTGCTTGTCGGTCGTGCCGGCGGCGAGGTCGATCAGGTCGAGGCGGCCGATCAGCTCTTCCATCGTGCGGACGCCGAGCTTGGCCATCCACTCGCGGGTTTCCTGCGCGATGAACAGGAAGTAGTTCATCACCATTTCCGGCAGGCCGATGAAGTACTTGCTGCGCAGCTTGACTTCCTGGGTCGCCACGCCGGTGGCGCAGTTGTTCAGGTGGCAGATGCGCAGGAACTTGCAGCCCAGCGCCACCATCGGGCCGGTGCCGAAGCCGAAGCTCTCGGCGCCGAGGATGGCGGCCTTGACCACGTCCAGACCGGTCTTGAGGCCGCCGTCCGTCTGCATCCGCACCCGGCCGCGCAGGCCGTTGGCGCGCAGCACCTGCTGGGCCTCGGTCAGGCCGAGTTCCCACGGGGTGCCGGCGTACTTGACCGAGCTCAGCGGGCTGGCACCGGTGCCGCCGTCGTAGCCAGAGATGGTGATCAGGTCAGCGTAGGCCTTGGCCACGCCGGCGGCGATGGTGCCTACGCCCGGCTCGGCCACCAGCTTGACCGACACCAGCGCCTGCGGATTGACCTGCTTCAGGTCGAAGATCAGCTGGGCCAGGTCCTCGATCGAGTAGATGTCGTGGTGCGGCGGCGGCGAAATCAGGCTGATGCCCGGCTTGGAGCAGCGCAGCTTGGCGATCAGCGGGCTGACCTTGTCGCCCGGCAGCTGGCCGCCCTCGCCCGGCTTGGCGCCCTGCGCCACCTTGATCTGCAGCACTTCGGCGTTGACCAGGTAGTGCGGGGTGACGCCGAAGCGGCCCGAGGCGACCTGCTTGATCTTGGACATCTTGACCGTGCCGTAGCGGGCCGGGTCTTCACCGCCCTCGCCCGAGTTGGAACGGCCGCCCAGACGGTTCATCGCCTCGGCCAGCGCCTCGTGCGCCTCGGGGCTCAGCGCGCCCAGCGACATGCCGGCGGAGTCGAAGCGCTTGAGGATGGCTTCGATCGGCTCGACTTCGTCGATGGAGATGGCTTGCGCATCGCCGAGCTTGAGGCCCATCAGATCGCGGAACATCGCCACCGGACGGGTGTTCACCAGATGGGCATAGGTCAGGTAGGCGTCGTAGTCGTTGTTCTGCACGGCCTTCTGCAGCTGCATCACCACGTCCGGGTTGTAGGCGTGGTATTCCTCGCCGTGGACGTACTTGAGCAGGCCGCCCTGCGAGATCGGGCGCATCGGGTTGAAAGCAAAGCGGGCCAGATGCTTCTGGTCGGACTCGAAATCGTCGAAGTGCGAACCGGACACGCGGCTGACCGTGCCCTTCAGGCACAGCTCGACCACCTCGTCGTGCACGCCGACCGCTTCGAACAGCTGGGCGCCGCGGTAGCTGGCGATGGTGGAAATGCCCATCTTCGACAGCACCTTCAGGAGGCCCTTGTTGATGCCCTTGCGGTAGTACTGCAGCGCCTCGTTGACCTTCTTGTGGACCACGCCGGTCTGCACCAGCTCGATGATGGTCTTGTAGGCCAGATACGGGTAGACGGCGGTGGCGCCGTAGCCGATCAGACAGGCGATCTGGTGCGGGTCGCGTGCGGTGGCGGTCTCGACCAGGATGTTGGACTTGCAGCGCAGGCCGGTGTCGATCAGCGCGTGGTGCACGGCGCCGCTGGCGAACAGCGCGTGGATCGGCAGGCGGTTGGCGGCGATGTTGCGGTCGGACAGCACCACGATCACCGTGCCCTCGCGCACCGCGTCGATCACGTGGGCGACCAGCTTGTTGATCGCGCCCTCGAGGCTGATCTCGGCCGGGTCATAGCACAGGTCGAAGGTGGTGGCCTTCAGGTGGGCTTCCGGCTGCGAGGTGATGCGCACGAATTTCTCGTGGCTCAGCACCGGGCTGCGCACTTCCAGCCGCTTGGCGTGTTCGGCGGTCTCGACGAACATGTTGCGCTCGGGGCCGAAGGCGGTGTTGAGCGACATCACGATCGCTTCGCGGATCGGGTCGATCGGCGGGTTGGTCACCTGGGCGAACTGCTGGCGCAGGTAGTCGAACGGCGAACGCACGCGCTCGGACAGCACCGCCATCGGGGTGTCGTCACCCATCGAGCCGATCGCCTCCTGGCCGTCCTCGGCCAGCACGCGCAGCACCTGGTCGCGCTCTTCGAACGAGACGTTGAACATCTTCTGGTACATCGCCAGCTGCTCGGCCGGCAGCGCTTCCAGCGTGGTGTCGTCGTCCAGCGAGAATTCGAGCTTGCGGGCGTTGTCCTTGATCCACTGGCGGTACGGCTTGGCCGTCTTGAGCATCGCGTCGATGTCTTCGGGCAGCAGCAGCTCGCCGGTCTGCAGGTCGGCGGCGAAGATCTGGCCCGGCTTGACCCGGCCCTTCTGCACCACGTCTTCCGGCTTGTAGTCCCACACGCCCACTTCGGACGAGATGGTCAGGATGCGGTCCTTGGTGACCACGTAGCGGGCCGGACGCAGGCCGTTGCGGTCCAGCATGCAGGCGGCGTAGCGACCGTCGGTCATCACGATGCCGGCCGGGCCGTCCCACGGTTCCATGTGCATGGAGTTGAATTCGTAGAAGGCGCGCAGGTCCTTGTCGGTCGAGTCGACGTTCTGCCATGCCGGCGGCACCAAGAGGCGCAGCGCGCGGAACAGCGGAATGCCGCCCATCAACAGGCCCTCGAGCATATTGTCGAGCGACATCGAGTCTGAACCGTTGGTCTGCACGATCGGGCGCACCGCGTCCATGTCGAGCAGCGGCGATTCCATGATCTGCTCGCGCGCCTTGGCCCAGTTGCGGTTGCCCTGCACGGTGTTGATCTCGCCGTTGTGGGCGAGGTAGCGGAAGGGCTGCGCCAGCTTCCACTGCGGCCAGGTGTTGGTCGAGAAGCGCTGGTGGAACACGGCCAGGCTCGACTCGAAGCGCGGGTCCTTCAGGTCGAGGAAGAATTCCGGCAGGTTGTCCGGCGTGACCAGGCCCTTGTACGACAGGGTATGGGTGTTGAGGGTCGGCAGGTAGAAGCTGGCGTCGGCGGCGTTGGCTTTTTCGGCCAGACGGCGGCCAATATAAAGGCGACGTTGAAAGTCGCCTTCATCCATGCCGAACGGACAGTTCACGAACACCTGCTTGATGCTCGGCAGGGTCTTGAGCGCGTACTCGCCACAGGCGGCGACATTGGTCGGCACGTCGCGGAAACCGGCGACCTCCAGCCCCTGCTGCTCCAGCGCCTCTTTCAGACGGGCCACCGATTGGGCGCCGACAGCGGCATCGGCCGCGACGAACACCAGACCGGCCGCGTAATCCTTCTTGAGGGCGATGCCGCACTCGGCGGCGACTTCGCGCAAGAAACCGTCCGGCTTGCGGAACAACAGGCCGCAGCCGTCGCCCGACTTGCCGTCGGCAGCCACGGCGCCGCGGTGGGTAAGTTGCGCCAGCGAGCTGATCGCCGTCGTCACCAGCCAGTGACTCGGCTGATCGTCCATCTGGGCGATCAGGCCGAAACCACAGCTGTCCTGTTCAAATGCTGGGCTGTACAGCGTGCCCTGCAGCCATTGCTGTCTTTCCATACCGCGTGCCTGCTCATTATCGAATCAATGGACTTGATTTTAAGGGCATGACAACTTGAATCGCAATGGCTTTTTGTGCAGCGCATAATATTTCACAACACATTGATTAATAAGGAAATTAACCAAGAAAGCCTCGGCAGGCGGATTCATTTTGTTACATTTTATTTTACTAAATTGAGACCATAAAAATCAATAAAGCGACATGACGGATGCTTTTTTTGCACTTTTATGGTGCGAACGCACTTTTATGGTGCATATCACACCCCAAAAAAGAGCCGGCGGACGCCGGCTTTTTTTACGATCGGATGACAACACGGGCAAGACTCACACCCAGTCGCGCTCGCACAGGTAGTCCCGCAGCAAGGCTGCCTCGCGGCTGCCGGCCTCGGGCTGCCAGTCGTAGCGCCACTTCACCACCGGCGGCATCGACATCAGGATGGACTCGGTCCGCCCGCCCGACTGCAGGCCGAACAGCGTGCCGCGGTCGAACACCAGGTTGAACTCGACATAGCGGCCACGGCGATAGGCCTGCCAGTCGCGCTCGTGCTCGCCGTAAGGCAGGTCACGCCGGCGCTCGACGATGGGCGCGTAGGCCGGCAGGAAGGCGTCGCCGACGCTGCGCACCAGCGCGAAGCACGACTCGAAGCCGCCCTCGTTCAGGTCATCGAAGAAAATCCCGCCGATCCCGCGCGGCTCGGCGCGGTGCTTCAGATAGAAATAGCGGTCGCACCACGCCTTGAATTTCGGGTACAGCCCAGCGCCGAACGGCGCCAGCGCGTCGCGGCAGGTGGTGTGGAAGTGCACCGCGTCTTCCTCGACGCCGTAGTAGGGCGTCAGGTCCATCCCGCCGCCGAACCACCACACCGGCTCGGCGCCTTCCTTGGTGGCGATGAAGAAGCGCACGTTCATGTGCACGGTCGGCACCATCGGATTGCGCGGATGCAGCACCAGGCTCACGCCCATTGCCTCGAAACCGCGCCCGGCCAGTTCCGGCCGGCTGGCCGAGGCCGACGGCGGCAGTGCCGCGCCGCGTACATGCGAGAAATTCACCCCGCCGCGCTCGAACAGCTTGCCGTTTTCGATCACGCACGACAGGCCGCCGCCGCCCTCCGGCCGCTCCCAGCCGTCACGCACAAAGCGCTGGCCGTCCAGCGCCTCTAGTTGTTCGACGATGCGGGCCTGCAGGCCGGTGAGGTAATCCTTGACGAGTGCGGTGTCCATGCGGAAATCCATGCGGAAATACGGAAAGGCGGAATTGTAACCGGGAGGACGCCAGCATGCCGGATGCGGCAGCCGGCCCGGCAAGGGAAACGGGACAAGTGACACCCCGCCGCGCTGCCCTCGCTCCCCGGGCGAGCGGCGCGACGGCCCTCATCCGTCGCGGCGACCAGCCCTTACCTGGCCAGCGCCTGCGCCAGGTCGGCGATCATGTCGTCGGCGTCCTCGATGCCGATCGACAGGCGCAGCATCCCCTCGCGGATGCCGAGCGCGGCCTTCTGCGCCGCCGGCATCGAGCCATGCGACATGGTGGCAGAGTGGTTGACAATGCTTTCCACCCCGCCGAGCGATTCGCCCAGCGCAAAGAGCTGCAAGCGCTCTGCCACCCAGCCGGCGGCGGCGCGGCTGTCGTCTTTAAGGTAAACGGTGACCACGCCGCCGAAGCCGCGCATCTGGCGGCGGGCCAGCTCGTGCTGCGGATGCGAGGGCAGCCCCGGGTAGAACACCCGCTCGATCGCCGGCTGGCCCTCCAGCCACTCGGCCACCCGCTGCGCATTGGCGCAGTGGCGCTCCATCCGCAGCGCCAGCGTCTTGATCCCGCGCAGGATCAGGAAGCAGTCCTGCGGACCGGGAATGTTGCCGGCGCTGTTCTGCACCAGCCGGATCTTTTGGTAGAGCGCGTCGTCGTTGAGCGCCACCACGCCGAGGATCACGTCGGAATGGCCGCCCAGATACTTGGTGGCCGAATGCATCACCACATCGATGCCCAGATCGAGCGGATTCTGCAGATAGGGTGAGGCGAAGGTGTTGTCGATCGCACTGGTGACGCCGCGGGCGCGGCAGATGGCGCCGACGGCGGCCAGATCAACCAGGTTCAGCAGCGGATTGGTCGGCGATTCCAGCCACACCAGCCTGGTGGCAGGGGTGATCAGCGTGTCCAGCACCGCCGGCTCGCGCAGGTCGGCGAAGATCACCTTGACCCCCATGTCCGCGTACAGGCGGGTCAGCAGGCGGTAGGCGCCGCCGTAGAGGTCGGCCACCGCGATCACCTCGTCGCCCGGCCGCAACACGGCGCGCAGCACCGCGTCGATCGCCGCCATGCCGCTGCCGAAGGCCAGGCCGTGGCGGGCATTTTCCAGCGCGGCGACGTTGGCTTCGAGCGCGGCGCGGGTCGGGTTGGCGCTGCGCGAGTAGGAATACGGCTGGCCGCTGTCGAGCGTGTCGTGGACGAAGATCGAGGTCTGGTAGATCGGTGGCATCACCGCGTGGGCGCCGGCGTCGGGAACGTAACCGGCATGAATGGCTTTGGTGGCGAATTTCATCGGGAATCCTGAAACGGGGAACGATGCCGCCAGCTTAGCAGCGCCGCTCCCGCTTGCGTACCGCCGGCCACCGCGCAGGGATTCGCTTGTAATGAGCAATAAGCGCAGTGCATTGCAGCATGGTGGAAGCGCCACCGCCCCGTTTCGCCTGAAGGCGACTTCCTTTCTTTGCTTCGCCAAAGATAAGGAAGCTAAGGAAAGGCGCTCCGACCACGCCGCCCCGCTTAGCGGCGGTGCCCGTCTTGCCCGCACGGGGCAAGGCGCCACCTGGACTCGCTGGCCGCAAGCGGCGGCCAGCTCAAACAACGCGGCTTAAACCCTTGCCCCACACCACCAAGCCGGCGGCGTGAACGGGGGACGGATGGTCTTGGCCATGTTTTCCGCTTGGCAAATAGGGCCGGATCCCGAGCC
>JASLDQ010000192.1 GCA_030151505.1 Chromobacteriaceae bacterium | reverse complement strand
GCTCAACGGCACCCAGACCCACCTCGAGTTCATCCCGGAGCGCACCACCGACTTCATTTTCGCCGTCTATGCCGAGGAATTCGGCCTGATCGGCAACGTCGTGCTGCTGTTCCTCTACCTGCTGGTGATCGGGCGCGGGCTGATGATTGCGGCCAAGGCCACCACCCTGTTCGGGCGGCTGATGGCCGGCGCGATCACGCTGGGCTTCTTCACCTACGCCTTCGTCAACATGGGCATGGTGTCGGGCATCCTGCCGGTGGTCGGCGTGCCGCTGCCGCTGGTGAGCTACGGCGGCACCGCGATGGTGACGCTGATGATCGGGGTCGGGATGCAGATGTCGATCCACAAGAACCGGCCGCTGATCAAACGCTGAAGCCGTTGCTGGTGGGGGCCGGGAGGAGATGGGGGCGGCGCGGTCGACCCGTCGGCGGCACACTCCCTGGCGCTCAGGGTGATTGATGTCGTGACCGGGGGCGAGGCGAGGCCCGCCGAGATGGTCGATGGGCCAGCCTCAAACTTTGGGGCAGGGAGCCCGGCTTTCATCCTGCGGTCGCGGCGGTCGTCCGGGTTCCGGCCCCGCGAGGCGTTGGTCAGTAACAAAACAACGGGGGTGGGCCGTCAGGCCCACCCCCGTTGTTTTTGGTGCGTCGTGCCGGATCAGCGCGGCAGCAGGGCGCGCAGGTGATGGTCGGCCGCCAGCCGCGCGCCGAACATGCTCAGCAGCCCGGCGCCGACGACAAGGACGGCGACTTCCAGCGGACCCAGCATCGCCAGCTGCGCCTGCTCGTTGTAGAGCCGGGCCAGCTGGCCGATGGCCGGGTTGGCGCTGCTGACGAACCAACTGTTCAGCCCCCATGCCGCCAGCGCGGCGAACACGCCCTGCCACAGCGCGTGGTAGAGGAAGGGGCGGCGGATGAAGCCGTCGGTCGCGCCGATCAGCTTGGATACCTCGATCTCGTCGCGCCGCGCCAGCACCTGCAGGCGGATGGTGTTGTGCGTCACCAGTACCAGCGCCAGCGCGAAGGTGATGCCCAGCAGCCAGACCAGCTGGCGGCCCAGGTCGATCAGCGAATACAGCTTCTTGGCCCAGCCGGCGTCGAACTGGGCGGTTTCCACCATCGGCAGGCCCGACAGTTCCTTTTCCAGCCGCTCGGTTTGCGCCGGCGTCAGCCCGTCGCCCGGCTCGACGATGTAGGCATCCGGCAGCGGGTTTTCGCCGAGGCTGGCGCGCAGGTCGCCCAGACCGTTGTGATCGACCAGTTGCTCCAGCGCCTGCTTGCGGCTGATGAAGCGGGCGGCCTTGACCGACGGATGCTGCTTGAGCGCGGTGGCGACCGCCTCGAGATCGGTCGCGTCGGCGCTGGTTTCCATGAACAGGGTGATTTGCGGCGTGGCGGCCAGCTTGCCGCTCCAGTCGCTGATGCCCTTGACCGTCACGTACAGCCCGAGCGGCAGCGACAGCGCGACGGCCAGCAGCACCAGGTTGAGGAAGCTGCCGAGCGGCTGGCGGACGAAGCCGGCCAGCGCGCGGCGGGCCGATTGCCAATGGAGGAACAGGGTGTGCTTCATGCTGAGAACTGTCCTTGTGCGAGCCGGATGATGCGGCGGCCGTAGTCGGCCATCAGCGATTCGTCGTGGGCGGAAATCACCACGGTGGCTCCGACCTGATGGAAGGACTTGAACAGCTCCATGATGTCGAGCGCGTAGGCACGGTCGAGGTTGGCCGACGGTTCGTCCGCGATCAGGATGCTGGGCCTGTGCACCACCGCGCGGGCGATGCACAGGCGCTGCTGCTCGCCGCCCGACAGCCGGATCGGGTTGACCTTTTCCTTGTTCAGCAGGCCGACCTTGTCGAGCGCCGCGCGCACCCGCCGCGCGCCTTCGTGACGGTCGAAGCCGATGATGTCCAGCGGCAGCGCCACGTTGTCGAATACCGAGCGGTCGTACAGGATCTTGTGGTCCTGGAACACCACGCCAATGTGCTGGCGCACATAGGGCAGCTGGCTTGCGCGCAACTTGGACAGGTTCTGGCTGTTGACGATGACGTTGCCGCTGCTGGCTTTTTCGATGCCGGCGATCAGCTTGAGCAAGGTCGACTTGCCCGCGCCGGAATGGCCGGCGAGGAACACCATCTCGCCGGTGTCGACTTTGAAGCTCAGGTTCCGCAGTGCCTCGACACCGCCGGGGTAGCGCTTGGTGACTTGGTCGAATTGGATCATGGGGAGGTGTGTGAGGAGTGAGATGTCGGGGACAGCCCGCGCGGGTTTGCGCTCGGGCCGTCCCGGGACCGGGTCAGTCGAACAGCGCGTCGATGTAGTCGCGCGACGAGAACGGCCGCAGGTCGTCCAGCGTTTCGCCGACGCCGATGAAGCGCAGCGGCACCGGGCGCTCGCGGGCGATGGCGGCGATGGCCCCACCCTTGGCGGTACCGTCGAGCTTGGTCAGCACCAGACCGGTGAGGCCCAGCGCGTCGTCGAAAGCCTTGACCTGTTGCACCGCGTTCTGGCCGATGTTGGCGTCCAGCACCAGCAGCACCTCGTGCGGGGCGCCCGGCAGGGCCTTGTCGATCACGCGCTTGACCTTCTGGATTTCCGCCATCAGGTGCAGCTGGGTCGGCAGGCGGCCGGCGGTGTCGGCCAGCACGATGTCGATCTTGCGCGCGATGGCGGCCTGGATCGCGTCGTAGCACACGGCGGCGGCGTCGCCGCCCTGTTGCTGGATCACCGCCACGTTATTGCGCGCACCCCATTCGGCCAGCTGCTCGCGCGCGGCGGCGCGGAAAGTGTCGCCGGCGGCCAGCAGAACGCTCTTGCCCTGGGCCTGGAAGTACTTGGCCAGCTTGCCGATCGAGGTGGTCTTGCCGGCGCCGTTGACCCCGGCCAGCATGATGACGAAGGGGCGGTGGCCGGACACGTCCAGCGGCTGCTGCAGCGGGCCGATCAGCGCGTCGAGCGAATCCTTGAGTGCGTCCTTCAGTTCGGAGGCGTCCTTCAGTCCCTTGAGGCTGACGCGCTCGCGCACGTCCTTGAGCAGGTGGGTGGTGGCGGCCACGCCCATGTCGGAGGTCAGTAGGACGGTTTCGAGTTCCTCGTACAGGTCCTCGTCGATCTGGCCGCCGCCGAACAGGCCGGCGAGCTGCTTGCCGAGCTTGTCGCGGGTCTTGGACAGCCCGGCCTTGAGGCGCTCGGTCCACGACAGCTTTTTCGGGGCAGGGGATTCTGCGACGGGCTCGGGCACGGCCGGC
>JASLDQ010000375.1 GCA_030151505.1 Chromobacteriaceae bacterium | reverse complement strand
GCTCTCCGAGCGCGGCGCCCGGGCTCCGGAAATCATCCGCCGCCTGCAGGAAAAGGTCGCGGACATTCCGGGCATCGCCGTCTACCTGCAGCCGGTTCAGGACCTGACCATCGAGGATAGCGTCAGCCGCACCCAGTACCGCCTGACCCTGCAGGCAGGAAGCCAGGCGGAGCTGGGCGAGTGGATTCCAAAACTGGTGCAGCGCTTGCGGCAGGAAACCGCCCTGGCTGATGTGAACAGCGACCTGCGCGACGAGGGACTGGTCACCTATCTGGACATCGACCGTGACAGCGCCAGCCGGCTTGGCCTGACCGTGGCCCAGATCGACAACGCGCTCTACGATGCTTTCGGCCAGCGTCTGGTATCGACCATCTTTACCCAGGCCAGCCAATACCGCGTGGTGCTCGGTGTCGATCCGCGCCATGCCGCCGGCCCCGCCGCCATCAACGGCATCTTCATCACCTCGGCTAATGGCGGCACCGTGCCGTTGAGCGCCGTGGCGCGCGTCAGCGAGCGCACCGGCGCGCTGGTGGTCAATCATCTTGCCCAGTTCCCGGCCGCCACCGTGTCGTTCAATCTCGCCCCCGGCGCCTCGCTAGGCGCCGCCGTCCAGGCGGTCCGGTCTGCCGAAACCGACCTGGGCATGCCGCCCGGCATCCAGACCAGTTTCCAGGGCGCGGCGCTGGCGTTCGAGGCTTCGCTGTCGAGTACGCTGTGGTTGATCGGCGCCGCCATCGTCACGATGTATATCGTGCTCGGCGTCCTGTACGAGAGCTACATCCACCCGATCACCATCCTGTCCACCCTGCCGACCGCCGGGGTCGGCGCCCTGCTGGCGCTGATGCTGGGAGGGCAGGACCTGTCGGTGATCGCCATCATCGGCATCATCCTGCTGATCGGCATCGTGAAGAAAAACGCCATCATGATGATCGACTTCGCACTGGCGGCCGAGCGCGGGCGCGGACTGCCAGCGCGCGAGGCGATCTTCGAGGCCTGCCTGCTGCGTTTCCGGCCGATCTTGATGACCACCATGGCCGCGCTACTGGGGGCGCTGCCGCTGATGCTCAGCACCGGCGTCGGCGCCGAGCTGCGCCGGCCGCTCGGCATCGCCATGGTCGGCGGTCTTGTAGTCAGCCAGGTGTTGACGCTGTTAACCACACCGGTGATCTACCTGCTGTTCGACGGGCTGGCGCAGCGGTTGCGCCGTCGCGCGGGAGAGGCTGAAACGGACGCTGCGGCATGAGCGGCTTTTCCACCCTGTTCATTCACCGGCCGGTGGCGACCTGGCTGCTGACGCTGGCCATCGCCTTTGCCGGCGTGCTCGGGTTCGTCTTCCTGCCGGTGGCGCCGCTGCCGCAGGTGGATTATCCGACCATCTCGGTGTCGGCGTCTTTGCCCGGCGCCAGCCCGGAAACCATGGCCGCCACGGTCGCGACACCGTTGGAAAGGGCGCTGGGCCGGATCGCCGGCATTACCGAGATGACCTCGCGCAGCTCGCTGGGCTCGACCCGGGTGACGCTGCAGTTCGACCTCGACCGCAATATCGACGGTGCCGCGCGCGACGTGCAGGCGGCGATCAGTGCCGCGCGCAATCTGCTTCCGAGCGGACTGCCGAGCAACCCGACCTACCGCAAGGTCAATCCGTCCGACGCGCCGATCATGATTCTGTCGCTGACCTCGGACACGCTGAAGCAAGGCCAGCTTTACGACATTGCCTCGACCGTGCTGGCGCAGCACATCCTGCAGATCGAAGGCGTGGGCGACGTCAACGTCGGCGGAAGTTCGCTGCCGGCGGTGCGGGTGGAAATCAGCCCGGACATGCTGGCGCATCAGGGCGTGTCGCTGACGGACGTGGGCAGCGCGATCAACGCCGGCAACGCCCGCCGGCCCAAGGGCGCGCTGGAGGACGACCAGCGGCGCTGGCAGATCGAAGCCAATGACGAGGCCCGCACCGCCGCCGACTACCTGCCGCTGATTGTCAGCTACCGCAACGGCGCGGCCGTTCGCCTCACCGACGTGGCGCAGGTGAGCGACTCGGTACAGGACCGGCGCAACGCGGGTTTCGCCAACGGCAAGCCTTCGGTGCTGCTGGTCATCACCCGCGCACCCAACGCCAACATCATCGCCACTGTCGACCGTATCCGCGCGGCGCTGCCGCAATTGCAAGGAATGGCGCCGGCCTCGGTCGATCTCGGCGTGCGGCTGGACCGCTCGCCAACCATTCGCGCTTCCCTGCGAGAAGTGGAGCGCACGCTGGTCATCGCCATCGGGCTGGTGATTCTGGTGATCTATCTGTTCCTGAAACACGGCCGCGCCACGCTGGTGCCCTGCGTGGCGGTGCTGGCGTCGCTAATCGGCACCTTCGCTGCCATGTATCTGTGCGGTTTCAGCCTCAACAACCTGTCGCTGATGGCATTGACCATTGCCACCGGCTTCGTGGTCGACGATGCCATCGTCGTGCTGGAGAACATCTCCCGCCACGTCGAAAGCGGCATGAAACCGTTCGACGCCGCCCTGCGCGGGGCAAGCGAGATCGGCTTCACCATCATTTCGCTGACCGTCAGCCTGATCGCGGTCCTGATCCCGCTGCTGTTCATGGGGGACGTGGTCGGCCGGCTGTTCCGCGAATTCGCGGTGACGCTGGCGGTGACGATCCTGCTCTCCGCAGTCGTCGCGTTGACGCTGGTGCCGATGCTGTCCGCGCGCTGGCTGCGGCCGCCGCATGAGGAGCACCAACACGGCATCTCCCGCTGGACGCAGGACGCCTTTGCCCAGCTTTCCACCCGGTATGCGAAGCTGCTCGATCGGGTCATGGCCCGCCGCGGGCTGACGCTACTGGTCTTCGCGGCAACGCTAGTCATGACCGGGCTGCTGTTCTGGGTCATCCCCAAGAACCTGTTTCCCGAACAGGACACCGGCCAGATCGCCGTCACCACCCGTGCACCGCAGGATGTCGGCTATGTGCGGATGGCGGCATTGCAGCAGCAAGTCGCGGCACGCATCCTTGCCGATCCCGCGGTGGCCAGCCTGAGTTCGGCCATCGGCGTCGACGGGCAG
>JASLDQ010000368.1 GCA_030151505.1 Chromobacteriaceae bacterium | reverse complement strand
ACGCGCCAGGAAACGGCTTTTCTTGATCTCCAGCTCGGCGGAAGCCGGACCGGCCAGGGTGAAGGACTGCGACATGGGGCGGCAGTGTAACCTCGCTGCACGACGCCTACCTACTCCCGTCCGCCGAAGTTGACCAGCAGCACGCCAGCGACCACCAGCAGCACACCGGCCAGCTGCGGCCATGAGACCGCGCGCACGGGCAGGCCGAATACGCCGATCCGGTCGAACAACAGGGACGAACACAGCTGGCCCGCGACGATCAGGGCCATGAGCGCCGCCAGCCCGATGCGCGGCGCCAGCAGGGTGGTGCCGAACACAAAAAACGCACCCAGCGCCCCGCCCAGCAACTGCCACCACGCCACTTTGGACAGATTGGACAGGCTGGCGAGCGGCTGGGCGCTCAACAAGGACAAGCCCGCCAGCACGAGCCCGCCCACGCAGAAGGACACCAATGCCACCAGCAAGGTACTTCCGCCCAGCGCCGGCTTGAGCGTGTTGTTGATCGCCGCCTGCAACGGCAGCACCAGACCGATGGCAAATGCCATCACGAGGAACAGGGGCTGCATCGAAAATCTCCCGATCAATAGCCAGTCGGCACCGCGTCTCTCGTGGTCACCACCGCCAGGCCGGCCGAATGGAACGACAACCACACCCTTCATCCAGACCGGCCATGGGCTTGTACACTAAAAAACAAAGTCAATCAGGCTGACAGAGTAGACTGCGCTTCTTTTAGCTCTTGTCCGCTCCGGCATCTGAATGAAACCCGTCACCACCGCTGCGCCATCAGGCTCCGGCCTGGCTTTTGCCTTGGGGGCATACTTCCTGTGGGGATTGTTTCCCCTGTACTGGAAACCGCTGTCCCATATCCCGCCGACGGAAATCCTGGCTCATCGCATGGTCTGGGCGGCCCTGTTCCTGATGGTTCTGCTGACGGTACAAAAGAACTGGAGCTGGCTGCCGAAAGCGCTCGCCAGTCCGCGCACGGTTGCCGTATTCACGCTGTCTTCGCTGCTGCTGTCCAGCAACTGGCTGATCTACATCTGGGCCGTTGCGACTGACCACGTACTGGAAAGCAGCCTCGGCTACTTCATCACCCCGCTCATCAATATCGTGCTGGGGCGGCTGGTATTGGGCGAGCGTCTGCGACCGGTCCAGGCGCTGGCGGTGGGATTGGCATTCGCCGGGGTCGGCTGGCTCACCTTCATGGTCGGCAATCTGCCGTGGATCGCGCTGGCACTGGCCCTCAGCTTTGGCGCCTACGCCCTGCTGCGCAAGACGGCGCAACTCGGTTCGATCGAAGGCCTGTCGCTCGAAAGCCTGCTGATGCTGGCCCCGGCCGCCGGTTATCTGGTCTGGCTCCAATTCAACGGCAGCGCCCATCTGGGCCACGACAGCGCCATGGTCAACACCATGCTGCTGGCCTCCGGCGCGGTAACCGCCATCCCCCTGCTGCTGTTCGGTGCCGGCGCCCGCCGCCTGACGCTGGCGACCCTGGGACTGGTGCAATACATTTCCCCGACCCTGCAATTCCTGCTGGGCGTTTTCCTCTACCACGAACCCTTCGATGCGCAAAAACTGGTGGGGTTCGTACTGATCTGGCTGGCACTGGCGGTCTACAGCGCCGAGGGACTGGCGCGCAACTGGCTCAGACGGACACGGGGCTGAAGCTCCCCGGCCGGCCCTAACCGGCCAGTGCCGCGCGCAAGGCCTTGCTGGCGGCATCGGGCTTGTCTACCGGCAGATTGTGCCCGGCGTCAGGCACTTCGATCAGCCGGGCCCCGATTGCGCTGGCAAGCCGGCGGCCGATGGGCAAGGGAAAGACCCGGTCGGTCGTGCTCCACACCACCACCGGTTGCGGCCAGCGCGTGCCAGGCGGAAAGCGTTCGCGATAACGCTGCATGAATCCGGTCAGGTCCTGCATCAGGGCGCGCAGTTGCGGCTCCCGTCCCTCGATGTAGTGGCGGCGGAAATCGTCCAGCACCCAGTCCGGCGCATCGCGCTTGTCGCTGTAGACCAATGCGCTGAGGCGGCGGACAGCGGCGGCCGAGTCGGGAACGAATAAGACCTCGGCCGACTTGACCCCGCCGCGCTGCAACAGACCGGCAAAATCCGCCTCGGTATACACGGGGCCCGGCGAATTCATGATCACCATCCGGCCGATCCGGTCCGGCAGACGACGAACCAGCTCCATCGCCACGAAACCGCCGTAGGAAATCCCCACCACCTCGACCTTGTGCAGGTCCAGCCGGGTCACCAGCGCCGCCAGCGCATCGGCCTGCGCGTCCAGCGACGGCTTGCGCGAAACCGTGGAACCGCCGAACCACAACAGATCGGGCACGATTACCCGGTGGTCGCGCACCAGATCAAGCATCTGCGGCTTCCAGCTCACCAGCCCGTCACCGCCGAAGCCGTGAATCAGCAATACCGGCTGTCCCTTGCCGCTGTCGCGGTAAAGCAGATGGCCGTCGGGCAACTCCAGCAGCTTCGGCCCCAGCCCCTGCCGCTCGACCACGGCTTCGTTCCAACTGCTGTAAAGACCGGACGGGGAACACGCCGCCAGAAGAGACGCGAGTGCCATCAGGCATACAAGGCGGCCAAGGCGGCGTAACGGGGACAGGCTCATGATCGGTATCCGGGCAGGAAGGCAGTGAAAGAAGGAGGCTCCGGCAAAAGGCCACCATACATCAGACAGACTCATGATAATAAGACGGATCGTCATGCCGGCGGTATCGGAGGTGGAATCACACAGCGGGTGTCCATGGTGGA
>JASLDQ010000338.1 GCA_030151505.1 Chromobacteriaceae bacterium | reverse complement strand
AGGCGCTGAACGGGGCGGCCACCTGAACTGCCCCCGTCAGGGCCGAACAAGATGTCCCCCGGCATGAGCGGCGGAATGGAGTGGTTCCGGCAGCGACCTGGACAGGCTGTTTTTCAGAGGTGAAGCGCCCGCTCCCTTCGGTCGGCCGGGCAGGCCGCAAGCCGGCGCGCTCCGTCAGTCCTCGCCACTCACGCAGCGGTTGCGTCCCTGGTTCTTGGCGCGGTAGAGCGCCTCGTCAGCGCGGGTGACCAGACGCTGGTAGTCGGGATGGCCGTCGTACATGGCGACGCCGATGCTGACGGTGATCTGCAGCGGCCCGCCATTGGGAATCGGGACGAGCTCCTCGGCCACCCGCCGGCGGATTTTCTCCGCCATGCGCATGGCCTGATGATGCTCGACCTCGACCAGCAGCATCAGGAATTCCTCCCCGCCATAGCGGAAAACGAAATCGCCCGAGCGCACGCTGTTCTGCAGCAAGGCCGCCGTCTGCTGGAGCACGCGGTCCCCGGCCGCATGGCCGTGAACGTCATTGATCTGCTTGAAATGATCGACGTCGACCAGCAGCAAGGCAAACGGCTTTTCCTGGGTGCGGGCGATCTCGACTTCGCGGGTCAGAATTGCCGGCAGAAAGCGCCGGTTGAACAGCTGGGTCAGCGCATCCTTGCCTGACTCCATGCCGATCAGGTGCTCGAACATGCTGTCCAGCAGGAACTTCACCTCGTCCAGCGCGGACTGGACCTCCTTCATCAAGCGCCGGCTTTCGCCGAAGTCCGCCTGTCCCAGCTGCTCGGCGCACTGGGGCAGCAGGTTGTTGTCGATCGAGGCCATCAAGTCCCGGATCGCCTTCAGTTCGCCGGCCCCCTGAAACGCCGCGGTTTTGTGCAGCATCCACAGCCCGAACGACGAGCCGCCCAGCGCCGGCAGGACATCGCCCTGCTGTCCCGTCATGGTCGCCTGCAGGTAGCGGTTCTCCCAATCAAGCAGGGACGACCGCTGGCGCTCGCGTTCCAGCGACATGTTCTGCCCGGACGAAAACGCGCGATAGGCTTCGTCGATGCGGGCCGTGCGCTCGTGGGAGGCGATATAGGCCGAACTCATGACTTCGAAGGCCAGGTCGATCAGGTTGTCCACGTACAGCAGCGCGTCGACCAGCTGTTCGCGGTTCAGGCCGCTCAGTGCCAGGTGGCTGGCGATCTCGCCCTTGAGCACCCGCGCGCCGCGCGCGACCAGGTTCACCGGCAGGTCGACCCGGGCGTGCACTTCGCCGACGTGGCGCTGCATCGCCATCATGGTGAGGAACTGCTCGGTCGTCGCGCAGGAAAACACGGTTTCCAGCCAGCGCTGCATCGAGCCGTGCAGGCGCGCGTGGACCGCGTCGTGACTGAGGAAGACCCTGGCGTCATGATCCAGCAGCATCCGCGCGTAAAAGGCGTCGGCCATGGCGGATTTGTGCTGGTGGACGATGCCCTGCACGGCCGCGCGCACCGTGACCGGCGTCTCTTCGAAGATGACGAGCCAGTCGCTCTGGACAGTTTCCGTAGTGATGTTCCCGGCTTGTGAAGGCATGACATGCTGCTGAAGATGACGAAACGGGCATTCTCGCACAAACCCGCCGGAATATCGGTCAGGCGCGGCCTGACCGTTCCGCCGGTCGACGGCGCGGCTCTAGCGATGGCTGCGCGCGTCGACCAGGGCGTTGAGCGCCCTGAGCCGGGCTGCCTCGCGCCGGTGCAGGATCTGGTCGTCCTGCCGCAGCGCCCTGTACAGCGCCACACACATCAGGACCATGATCAGCGCGAACGGCAGGGCCGCGATAATGGAAGCGGTCTGCAGCGCCTTGAGCCCGCCGCTGGCCAGCAACACCAGCGCAATCACCGCCTGCAACACGCCCCATACCAGCTTGACCCGCGCGCGCGGATTGAGGTCGCCGCCGCTGGACATCATGCCGAGCACGAAGGTGGCCGAATCGGCCGAGGTGACGAAGAAGCAGACGATCAGCACCAGCGCCAGTCCGGACAGCAGCGCTCCGCCCGGCAGGCTGTCCAGCAGCACGAACAGCGCGTCGGCCACGTCCGCCCGCACCGCGTCGACGATGGGCAGGGCATCGAACAGCGCGGCGTGGAGCGCGGTGCCGCCGAAGATGGCGAACCACGCGAAGCTGGCCAGCGATGGCACCAGCATGACGCCGATGATGAATTCCTTGACCGTGCGTCCGCGCGACACGCGGGCGATGAACATGCCGACGAACGGGGTCCAGGTGATCCACCACGCCCAGTAGAACAGCGTCCAGTCGGCCACCCAGGTGCCCTGCGAGAACGGCGTCAGGCGCAGGCTCATGTTGACCAGGTTGTGCAGGTAGCCGCCGAGCGTGGTGGTGAAGGTGTCGAAAACGAACAGGGTCGGCCCCAGCAGCAGCACCGCCAGCATCAGCACGGCAGCCAGCAGCACATTGCCCTGGCTCAGCCACTTGATCCCGCGTTCCAGTCCGGTCAGCGAGGAGGCGAGGAACAGCACCGTCGCCACCACCACGATGGCCGCTTGCAGGCCGAAGTCGTTGTCCAGCCCGAACACATGCGCCAGCCCGCCGCCGATCTGCAGAGTGCCGAAGCCGAGCGAGGTGGCGACGCCGAACACGGTGGCAAGGATGGCGAGCACATCGATGGCGTGGCCGATCGGACCGTGGACGCGGGTGCCCAGCAAGGGCTCGAACACCGCGCTGATCAGCCCCGGCTTGCCGCGGTTGAACTTGAAGTAGGCCAGCGCCAGCCCCATCACGCTGTACACCGCCCACGGATGCAGTCCCCAGTGGAAGAAGGTGTAGCGGATCGCGGCGCGGGCGGCGTCGGGGCTGAGCGGCGCAACGCCCGGCGGCGGCGACTGGTAGTGCGACACCGGCTCGGCCACGCCCCAGAACACCAGGCCGATGCCCATGCCGGCGGAAAACAGCATGGCGAACCAGCTGGCGCGGGAAAATTCGGGCTCGTCGTCCTCCTGGCCGAGTTTGATGCGGCCGAAGCGGCTGAAAGCCAGGTAGAAGGCGAACAGCACGAAACCGAATACGGCGAGCAGGTAAAACCAGCCGAAATGGGAAATGGTCGTGCCCAGCATGGTGCTGGACACGGCATTGAACGAGGCGGGCGCGAGTGCGCCCCAGGCGACGAACAGGGCGATACAAACGAGAGAGAGGCAATACACCATACGCAGCTTCCTTCGGTTAGGCCTGCGGCGCCGGTACGACAGCGCGGCAGGGCGAGCCCGGTGGCAGAGCCGCCGGGAGGGAATGGCCGGTAACCAGAAGACCAGACAGACAGGGACGGGATCCCCCGATGTTCCGTTGAACAGAACGGTGCCGGCCCGAACGACGCAGCCCGGATCGCGGGAACAAAACATCGGGGACCGGCATGACATTGGCGAAAATGAGGCCGGCTATCCGGCTAGCGGACTTGAACAGTAGCGATATCTAATTAAGAAAGCGCTTACATACTATCCGCCAAGGTAACGAAATGTAAACAGCTGTAACAAAAAGAAACCGCACCCATGGGTGCGGTGGAAGAAAGCGGCACGGCCTGCGACATCGGTGTCGCGGCGGCCATCGCCGGACAGGCTGCCGCAGCTGCACGCCAGATACGGCAAGACAGCAAACGACGGTTGAGGCGCTTCAGGCCTCGTCGATGAACAGCAGTTCCTTCAGCTGTTTCAGCTCGTCGCGCAGGCGGGCGGCATCCTCGAAACGCAGGTCGCGCGCGGCATCCAGCATGGCCTTTTCGGTATCTTTGATGCGCTTGGCCAGTTCCTTTTCGGTCGGCAGATGGCCGGGCTTGCCGCCCTTGCGGGCTTTCTCGTCGCCGCCGTAAACGCCGTCGATGATGTCCTTGACCTTCTTGACCACGCCGCGCGGGACGATGCCGTGCTCGGTGTTGAAGGCGACCTGTTTGGTACGGCGGCGTTCGGTTTCGTCGATGGCTTTTTTCATCGAGCGGGTAATACTGTCGGCGTAGAGGATCGCCATGCCGTGCAGGTTGCGCGCGGCGCGGCCGATGGTCTGGATCAGGCTGCGCTCGCTGCGCAGGAAGCCTTCCTTGTCGGCATCCAGAATCGCCACCAGGCTCACTTCCGGGATGTCCAGGCCTTCGCGCAGCAGGTTGATGCCGACCAGCACGTCGAACATTCCCAGCCGCAGGTCGCGGATGATCTCGACCCGCTCGACCGTGTCGATGTCCGAATGCAGATAGCGCACGCGGATGCCATGTTCGGTGTAGTAGTCGGTCAGTTGCTCGGACATGCGCTTGGTCAGTGTGGTGACCAGCACGCGCTCGTTCCTGGCGGCGCGCAGGTTGATTTCGCTCATCAGGTCGTCCACCTGGGTCGCCACCGGCCGCACCGAAATGACCGGATCGACCAGTCCGGTCGGCCGCACCACCTGTTCGACCACCTGGCCGGCGTGGGTGGTTTCGTAGTCGGCCGGCGTGGCCGACACGAACACGGTCTGCGGCATCATCTTCTCGAATTCCTCGAACTTGAGCGGGCGGTTGTCGAGCGCCGACGGCAGGCGGAAGCCGTAGTCGACCAGATTCTCCTTGCGCGCGCGGTCGCCCTTGTACATCCCGCCGATCTGCGGGATGGTCACGTGCGATTCGTCGATGATCATCAGCGCGCTCTTGGGCAGGTAGTCGATCAGCGTCGGCGGCGCCTCGCCCGGCTGCTTGCCGGAGAAGTGGCGCGAGTAGTTCTCGATCCCTTTGCAGAAGCCCATCTCGTACAGCATCTCCAGATCGAAGCGGGTGCGCTGCTCGATGCGCTGCGCCTCGACCAGCTTGCCTTCCTTCTCGAACCAGCTCCGCCGCTCGTTCAGCTCCAGCTTGATCGCCTCGCAGGCGCGCAGCACGGTTTCGCGCGGGGTGACGTAGTGGCTGGAGGGAAAGATGGTGAAGCGCCCCACCCGGCTCTTGACGTAGCCGGTCAGCGGATCGAACAGCTGCAGGGTTTCGACTTCGTCGTCGAACAGGCCGATGCGCAGCGCCAGCTCGGCGCTTTCGGCCGGGAAGATGTCGATCACGTCGCCGCGCACGCGGAAGGTGCCGCGCTTGAAGTCCATCTCGTTGCGGTCGTACTGCATCACGGTCAGGCGGCTGATGATGTCGCGCTGGGCGTATTTCTCGCCTTCCTTCAGGTGCAGGATCATCTGGTGATAGTCGGACGGATCGCCGATGCCGTAGATGGCCGACACGGTCGCGACGATCACGCAGTCCGGCCGCTCCAGCAGCGACTTGGTCGCCGACAGCCGCATCTGTTCGATGTGCTCGTTGATCTGCGAGTCCTTCTCGATGAACAGGTCGCGGCTGGGAACGTAGGCTTCCGGCTGGTAGTAGTCGTAGTAGCTGACGAAGTATTCGACCGCGTTCTCGGGGAAGAACTCGCGCATCTCGGAATACAGTTGCGCTGCCAGCGTCTTGTTCGGCGCCATGACGATGGCCGGCCGGCCGGTGCGGGCGATGACGTTGGCCATGGTGTAGGTCTTGCCCGAGCCGGTCACGCCCAGAAGGGTCTGGTAGGCCAGCCCGTCTTCGAGGCCTTCGATGAGCTGTTCGATGGCGACGGGCTGGTCGCCGGCCGGGGGAAACGGCTGGTGCAGGCGGTAGGGACTGCCTGGAAAGGTGACGAAATCAGCCATGGCGCGACCTGTGCAGAACCAAAAGTCGGATTGTAGCGAAGCCGTACATCATTTCGCCTATTCTTCAGCTTACTTAGAGACGGTATTTGCCGGTAAAATCGCGCGGTTATTCCGGAGGTATCCCAGAATGTTTGCTCGCCTGCTGGGCGCCACGCTTGCTCTGGCGCTTGCTACGCCCGTTTTCTCCGCCCCGCCGACCCAGATTCGGCTTGCCAACAACGCCCAGCTGGAAAGCGCGCCGATGCTGCGCTCGAACGCGGCGCTGGTGGTCAATGCCCAGACCGGCGAGGCGTTGTACGCCAAGAATGCCAACCAGCTCGCCCCGATCGCGTCCATCACCAAGTTGATGACGGCCATGGTGGCGCTGGACCTTAATTCCTCGCTGGACGAGCCGATCACGATCAGCGATGCCGAAATCGACCGGCTGAAAAACACCACGTCGCGGCTGGCGGTCGGAACCACCTTGCCGCGGCGCGAGATGATGCTGCTGGCGCTGATGTCGAGCGAAAACCGGGCAGCGGCCTCGCTGGCGCGGACCTCGCCGCTCGGCACGGCCGGCTTCGTCGCCCGGATGAACCAGAAGGCCCGCGCGCTGGGGATGAACAACACCCGCTTTTACGACGCCACCGGCCTGAACAGCGGCAACGTGTCCACCCCGCAGGATCTGGCCAAGATGGTGGCCGCGGCCTACCACTACCCGCTGATCCGCCAGTTCACCACCACCACCGAACACGACACCTATTCCCGCTCCCGCCAGCTGCACTACAAGAACAGCAACTCGCTGGTGCGCGAAGGCGAGTGGAACATCGGCCTGTCCAAAACCGGCTACATCCAGGAGGCCGGCCGTTGTCTGGTGATGGAAGTCCAGGTCGGCTCGACCCCGCTGATCATGGTTTTCCTCGATGCCAACGGCAGCGCGGCCCGCGCCAACGACGCCAAGGCAATCAAGACCTGGCTGGAAGCCCATCCGGGGACGTGGCTGGCGGGTTAAGCCTGTCCCTGCCCGACCGGCGTCGCGCGCAATCCCCTTGTTCGCGGCGCCGGTCGGTATCGTTTTCAGGAAGTGAGGACTACCTCACCGCTCCATCCATCGCTGGGGACGGCCCCTTATTCACAAAGGCTCCCCCCATGTCCTGGTTCATTCTC
>JASLDQ010000326.1 GCA_030151505.1 Chromobacteriaceae bacterium | reverse complement strand
GCGGGCGCGACAGACCATCGGCACCCGCAGCGAGATGCGGCGGTCGCGGTGGCGATCAAACGGCGCGCTCATGCGGCAGCGCTCCGGCAAGGAAAAGTTCGTACCAGTACAGCCCGGTCAGGGTCTTGCTGTCGCTGATCTCCCCTTTGGCCGCCATGTGGCGGATGGTTGCGAGATCAAGAGCCAGCACATCGAGAAATTCGCCGTCATCCAGCCGCCGCTCGCCCAGGCTCAGGTTCTCCGCCACGAAATAGACGATGCGCTCGCTGGAATAGCCAATGCACGGATGGGCGGTCGGCAGTTGCCACCAGTCGCGGGCCACGAAGCCGGTTTCTTCTTGCAATTCCCGTTTGGCCGTCGCCAGTGGCGACTCGTGCGGATCGATTTTGCCGGCGGGAATCTCCAGAAAGGCTTGTCCGACCGGATAGCGGAACTGCCGCTCCAGCACCAGCCGACCGTCGTCCTGCACCGCCAGAACGGCTACCGCGCCCGGATGGGTGATGTATTCGCGGGTAGCGGTGTTGCCGTCGGGCAAGGTGACGGTGTCTTTGCGCACCTCGAAAAACTTGCCTTGATAAACGCTGTCAGACAACAGTCTGCGTTCAGTGAGATCCACGACTCGACTTCCGTTTTTTCCAGGCATGCCGCACGTGCAGGCGCCAGCCATAATCCGTAATGAAATAACCGACAAAGGCCAGGGTCAGCCCCAGTGCCAGCACGCCGATTGCCAGCGGCGCCCCCAGCGACAGCATCCATTGCCCCACCTGTTCGCCCCAGGCAAGCAGTCCCTGCCCTCCCAGTTCCGGCGGCGGCGCGACGTACCCGCCATTCGCGCCGGTAATCAGCCGGCCGTATTCGAACGCCAACAGATAGAGGGGCACGATGGTCAGCGGATTGGTGTACAGCGTCGTGAACAGTGCCAGCGGCAGATTGGCCTTAAGCAGGACGGCGATCAGCCCGGCCGAAAGCATCTGGGTCGGCCCCGGCATCAGGCCGCAAAACAGCCCGATGGCCACGGAGCGGGCGACATTGCGCCGGTGCAGCTGCCACAGGTCGTGCCGGTGCAGAACCGGCCCCAGCCATGCTAGCCAGCGATTTGCCATCAGGCGTTCGGGTTGGGGCAGGTGTTTCTTGATCCACTTTGGCGACATGAAACATGGCTCCGGGCCGGTCGGGCCTGTATGACGGGAGTGTAAATCAAACGATTCCAAACAACTGTTTTAAATGACTTGCACAGTTTCAAACGATCGTTTAACCTGCATCGAACAGGGTAGCAGTCAAACCATATCATTTTCTGTGCCCCTCACCTGAACAACACCGGAGAAAAGACATGCCAGCCTACAAAGCGCCGCTTCGCGATTTTGACTTCGTGCTCAATGAACTGATCCAGGTCCAGAACGTCATCCCGACGCTGCCGGGTTACGAAGAAGCCACCGCTGACGTGTTCGCCTCCTACCTCGAGGCCGGTGCAAAGTTCTGTGAAAACGAACTCGCCCCGATCAACCGAGCAGCCGACGAAGAAGGCTGCGAGTACGACGCAGCCACCCAAAGCGTCAAGACACCGGCCGGCTTCAAGCAGGCCTACCAGCAATACTGCGAACTGGGCTTCACCGGTCTGGATTGCGATCCGGCCTACGGCGGCCAGGGCATGCCCAAGGCGCTCGCCTTCCCGATCATGGAAATGCAGTGCTCGGCCAACGTCGCCTGGTCGATGTACCCGGGCCTGAGCCACGGCGCCTACTCCGCCATCCACGCCCACGGCACCGAAGAGCAGAAGGCCACCTACCTGCCGCATCTGGTCGCCGGCGACTGGACCGGCACCATGTGCCTGACCGAACCGCACTGCGGCACCGACCTCGGCCTGCTCAAGACCCGTGCCGAACCGAACGCGGACGGCTCCTACAGCATCACCGGCACCAAGATCTTCATCTCGGCCGGCGAGCACGACCTGTCCGACAACATCATCCATCTGGTGCTGGCCCGCATGCCCGACTCCCCCAAGGACGTGAAGGGCATCTCGCTGTTCATCGTGCCGAAGTTCCACGCCGACGGCAGCCGCAACCCGGTCTCCTGCGGTGCACTCGAACACAAGATGGGCATCAAGGCCAACGCCACCGCCGTCATCAACCTCGACGGCGCCAAGGGCTACCTCATCGGTGAAAAGAACAAGGGCCTGGCCTGCATGTTCACCATGATGAATGCCGCCCGCCTGGGCTGCGGCATGCAGGGGCTGGGCCTCGGCGAAGCCGCCTTCCAGGGCGCGCTGGCCTACGCCAAGGAACGCCTGCAGATGCGCGCGCTCAACGGTCCGGTCGCCCCGGAAAAGCCGGCCGACCCGATCATCGTCCACCCGGACGTGCGCCGCATGCTGCTGACCCAGAAGGCCTACACCGAAGCCGGCCGCGCCCTGACCGCCTTCCTGGCGCTGCAACTGGACATTGAAGAAAAAACCGCCGACACCGACGCCCGCCAGAGCGCCGCCGATCTGGTCGCGCTGCTGACCCCGGTCGCCAAGGCCTTCATGACCGACAACGGCTACACCGCCACCAATCTGGGCATGCAGGTGTTTGGCGGCCACGGCTTCATCCGCGAGTGGGGCATGGAGCAGCTGGTGCGCGACTGCCGCATCTCCCAGATCTACGAAGGCACCAACGGTATCCAGGCCATCGACCTTCTGGGCCGCAAGGTGCTGATGGATCAGGGTCAGAAGCTGCGCAAGTTCACCAAGATCATCCACAAGTTCGTCCAGGCCAACGAAACCGACCCGCGCATGGCCGAACTGGTCGCGCCGCTGGCCAAGCTGATGAAGGACGTGGGCGACGTCACCATGCAGATCGGCATGGGCGCGATGATGAACAAGGACGAAGCCGGCGCGGCCGCCACCGACTACCTGCGCCTGATCGGCCACCTGACCTACGGCTACTTCTGGGCCTGGATGGCCAAGGTGTCGATGGAAAAACTGGAAGCCGGCACGGCCGAAAAGGATTTCTACAACGCCAAGCTCGTCACCGCCCGCTTCTACTTCGCCAAGCTGTTCCCGGAAGTGAACGCGCTGCTGGCCACGCTCAAGACCGGCTCCAAGCCGCTGATGGAACTGGACGCGGAACACTTCGCTTTCTGACGGTTTTTGTAGGGCTCCATCCTGTTGACTCGGCACCTTAGGGTGCCGATTTTTTTGGCTGGCTTTCGCTTGGGCGGCGTCACCGGCCGGCCATGAAGCCCGAGCGTCCGGCAGGATCACTTAAACAAAGGGCCGGCCACCATGGCCCCCATGATGGCCGGCCCCTTGTCCTCGCTGCCGACACAAGCCTTTTCGCCCCCTGCCACACAATCGCGCTTTGCCGCCTCCGCCCGCCGGGGTAGCGATGAGCTCATGTCAGGAGCCCCGCGGCTCGACAAGCCCGGCTCGATCCGCACTCACCCCGCTTGCGGCAGCTCCGTCCATACGGTGGTGTAGCGCGGCGAGCGGTGCCCTTGCCGCATGTGCCAGTCACGAGACAAGCCCTCGGCACCGCTACGGATCGTGCCCCGGCCATAGGCATGGTTGATCCGGTCGACGGCGGTCATGAGCCTCGTACGGCGTGGATCCGGTACCGGCGTAAATAGATCGCTTTGAGCAATGTGATCCGGGCCGAGCTCCAGCAGCGCCACGCCGGCTTTCTGGTAGCGATAGCCGGGGCGGTACAGCTGCCGCAACCCGCTCAGGGCGGCGCGGGTAATCGCCAGGGTATCGGCACTGGCCTGAACCAGCGGAACACACTGCCAGCCTTGCTGCTGCAGATCCTGCTGACGGTGGGCATTGGTGCACAGCAGCACCCCGACCAGCGGAGTCGTACCGTGTTGCCGCCGCAGCTGCTCGGCGGCGCGGGCGGCGTGGTGCGCCACAGCGGCGGAAAGCGTATCGACATCGTCGACCAGCTGACCGAATGAGCGGCTGCACAGAATCCGTTGCCGGGCAGGCGTCACGTCTTCCATCGCCAGACAGGACACGCCGTTGAGCTCGGCCACCATGCGCTCGACCACGACCGAAAACTTCTGTCTGATCCGCCGGGAGTCGGCCCGCTGCAGGTCGAGCACGCTGCGAATGCCCAGGCCAGCCAGTTGAACGCCAAGACGGCGACCGACGCCCCATACTTCGTCAACGCCCAGCCCAGCCATCAGCGCATCACGCTCGCTGCCGGTCAGCCAGTTCCAGTCGAACACTCCGCCGTACCCGGGCCGCAGCTTGGCGACATGATTGGCCAGCTTGGCCAGCGTCTTGCTGCTGCCGATGCCGACACAAGTCGGGATGCCGATCCGCTGCAGCACATCGGCACGCATTTGCCGCGCCCGCGCCTCCCGCCCCGCCACACCACTCAGGTCGAGAAAACACTCGTCGATGCTGTAGACCTCCTGCGCCGGCGCATGCCCGGCCAGAATGGTCATCATCCGCCGGCTCATGTCGCCGTACAGCGCGTAATTGCTGGAAAACACCGCGACATCGTGCTTTCGGCACAGCCAGTCGACCTGGTAGTAAGGCACGAATCCCCGGATACCCAGCGCCTTGGCCTCGGCACTGCGGGCGACCACGCAGCCGTCGTTGTTGCTGAGCACGATGATGGGACGGCCGGTCAGATCCGGCCGGAACACCCGCTCGCAGCTGGCGTAGAAGCTGTTGCCGTCGACCAGAGCGAAGGTCGGCATGTCAGAACTTGCGCACGCAGCCGGTCACCACACCCCAGATCACCAGTTCCTGCTCGTAGGTGGGGGTGATGTCGGGATAGGCCGGATTTTCCGCCTGCAAGGTGATTTTGCCGCCGTGACGGCGCAGCCGCTTGACGGTGAACTCGCCGTCCAGCGCCGCCACCACAATGTCACCGTTGACCGGCGTACGGCTCTTGTCCACCACCATGATGTCACCGTCGAAGATGTGGGCACCGATCATCGATTCGCCCTTGGCCCGGACAAGGAAAGTCGCCGGCGCATCCGTAATCAGGTAGCTGTTGAGATCGAGCACGTCCTCGACACTATCGTCGGCCGGGCTGGGAAAGCCGGCACGCACGCCGGCGCTGTAGAGCGGAATGGCGACCGGGTTGGCACCGGCCGGCGGCAGCAGGACCTGGCCGGGATAGCAACTGGCCAGTTGGGCGGGTGACAAACTTTCAACCTTGCGCCGTGCCTGGCGGTGGCTGACAAAGTCGATCACTGCCGCTTTGTCGATGGCCGGGATACGTAGCTGAGTGAGCGGTTCGGACGTGTCGATGCGGCCGGAGCCGGTGGGACGGCCTGCGCCGGGTCGGGCGCCGCCACGCTTGGAGGTGGTCATGGATGAAAAAATCCTGCGGTTTCAATTTTTTGAATATTGAATCAATATTCAAAAAAACGGAAGCAGGAAAGTGGGCAGGCCGACCGCCAGAAAACAAAAACCGGCGGGCCGCACTGATGAAGACAGCCGGCTCAGCGAGAGTTGGCTCGCCCCTCGTTCCCTCCAGCCACGGACCCGCACCTCGCAGACACCATGCAACCCGGTAGATCCATCCGGATTTCCATCGCGACATACGCTGCCTTCGGTGTCTGGTACGGCGGGCATGCAGAGACACATTTGACCGGGGGGTGAAGTATCCGCGCCATGTTGGCGCCGAGCCAGACGCCGATAGCCCTGGCGACACCATCACACCCGTTACACCCGTTTCGGCGGGTCTGGTGGATACGGCTCCGATGCCGCGCCGGTGCGCTGTCCACAACCGGTTGACCAGCGCCTATCCCCGCGGACCGACACACCGCATTCAGCAAGAGCTGCACAGCGGCAAAGCCATGGCGACAGGGCATCCTGCCGCCGTGGCCCGGACCACGCAGCCCAAAGCCCGCCGGCATCGGTCCCGGATCGGCCATTACCACCAAGATCGTCGAAACAGGCAGGCAGATGGGCAAGCGGCTCCCTCAATATCGCCTGCCGCCGTCCTCTTCCGCCCCAAGCGGCCAACGCCACCGCCAACATCGGAGCGAAGCAACGTGGATCGCGCGATCGCGCGGCTCAAATGCAAGACGCCAGCCACAATCGGCTGGCGTCCCCCACGCACCAGGGTCAGAACTCCTGGCCCGCCGCAACCGTTACGCGGTTTTCGCCTCGCTCACGCCCAGCTTG
>JASLDQ010000177.1 GCA_030151505.1 Chromobacteriaceae bacterium | reverse complement strand
GTCTTCCGGCAACTGGTCGCCCAGCGCTTCGTCGATCTGGACCTGACTTGCGATGGCACGCGCGGTGTGCGCGTTGTCGCCGGTCAGCATCACTGTCTTGATTCCCAGCGCATGCAGGGCCTGGATCGCGGTGCGACTGCTATCCTTGACGGTATCCGCCACCGCGAACAAAACCAGTACACGCAGGCCGTCGGTCAGCAGAATCACCGTCTTGCCTTGGGCTTCGAGCTTGCCGAGCTGCGTCTCCAGGCTGGCCGAACACACTCCCGACTCATGGATCAGCCGATGATTGCCGAGCTGATAGCGCACTCCGCCGACCGTCCCCCCTACGCCTCGTCCGGGGATGGCGGCAAAGTCCGTCACGTCGAGCGGAACGATGCCGTTTTGCTGTCCGGCTGCGGCAATGGCGTTAGAGACGGGATGATCGGAGCGCGCGGCCAGACTGGTGGCGATACGCACCGCGTCACTCCCTGCCGGCGACTCCAGCACAACCGTGTCGGTCAATGCCGGTTTGCCGTGGGTCAGGGTGCCGGTCTTGTCGAGCGCGAGCCATGTCAACTTGTGGCCCTCCTCGAGATAGACGCCGCCCTTGACCAGAATGCCGTGGCGCGCAGCGGCGGCCAGGCCGCTCACGATGGTCACCGGCGTCGAAATGACCAACGCACACGGGCAGGCGATGACCAGCAGGACCAGCGCCCGGTAGACCCAATCGTGCCAGCCGCCACCGAACAACACGGGAGGGATGACGGCCATCGCCAATGCGAACGCGAACACGACGGGGGTATAGACCCTGGCGAACTGGTCGACGAAGCGCTGGGTCGGTGCGCGGGCGCTCTGGGCTTCCTCGACCGCGTGGATGATGCGCGCCAGGGTCGAATGCGTCGCCTCGGCCGTGGCTTGGTACTCCAGCGAGCCCGACTCGTTGACCGTACCGGCAAACACATTGTCGCCGGGTCGTTTCTCCACCGGCAGGCTCTCGCCGGTGACGGGAGCCTGGTTGACGCTGGATCGGCCGGCAGTCACCACCCCGTCGAGGGCAATCCGCTCGCCCGGTCTGACCCGCACGCGCTGTCCGATCGTGACCGCCTTGGTCGGCACTTCGGTCCAGCTTCCGTCCGGACGCTGCACTGTCGCCAGCTCGGGTGCAAGCTGCACCAGGCTGCGGATGGCGTTGCGCGCCCGGTCCAGTGACCTGGCCTCGATCAGCTCGGCCAGGGTGAACAGGACCATCACCATCGCGGCTTCCGGCCATTGCCGCAGCAACACGGCGCCAGTGACGGCGATGCTCATCAGCGCGTTGATATTGAGATTGCCGTGGCGTAGTGCGATCCAGCCCTTCTGGTAGGTGCCAACACCACTGATTGCGATGGCGGCCAGCGCCAAGGCCGCGGCCAGCCATTCCGGCAGCCCCGCCCAGTGCGCGACTTCCGCGCTGAGCGCTGCCACCCCCGCTAACGCCAGGGGCCACCACGGCTTGGCGGCATGCCCTGCCCCGGCAACCGTGGCGGCCGTTTCCGCCACCGGCGCGGTGTTCATGCCAAGCTCGCGAATAGCCGCTTCGACGGCAGGCAGCGCGTCAGCGCGATGCACGACGGTCAACACCCGTTGCATCAGGTTGAATTCCATGGCCTGTACTTCGGCCATGCCGCCCAGCTTCTTGCGAATCAGCGCCTCCTCGGTTGGGCAATCCATCTGGGCGATATGCAACCGGCTCAGCGTGCTGTTGACCGGGATGTCGGCCGCGATAGGGCCGGATTTGCCATGGATCGGCGCTTGCGCGACGCCGGTTCCGCAACACCCACGGCCGGGGTCATGGTCGTGGTGGGCGGGAGAATCGTTGTGTCTGGCCGGATGATCGTGGCTGCAACGGTGTGGAGGACTCGCGGAGCGAAAGGACATGGTGCGGTCACTAGGGTTTGGATATGGCTCATTCCAAACCATGAAGTTACTATAGGGTCAAGTATTGTTGGAGGTCGGCCATGAAAATCGGTGAACTCGCGCAGGTGGCGCATTGCACGGTGGAGACCGTGCGCTACTACGAAAAGGAATGGCTGTTGCCCACGCCGACCCGAACCGTCGCCAACTATCGCAGTTACGGCGATGCCCATATCGAGCGCTTGCGTTTCATCCGTAACTGCCGTGCCCTGGATATGACGCACGAGGAAATCCGTACGCTACTCGGCTGGATGGATCAGCCTGCGGGCGATTGCAGTGGGGTGAATCAGCTGCTGGACCAGCATATCGCCCATGTCGATGTGCGTATCGCCGAGCTGCTCCAGCTCAAGCAGCAACTCGGTGAATTGCGCCAACGCTGCCAGCACGAGCAGTCGGTCGATGCTTGCGGCATCCTGCAGGGGCTGGCGTCAATGGAAACGGAGCCACGGCACGAACGACTCACCCATCTCGGGTGAGCAAGGCTGGCCGGACCGCCCTGTGACAGAAACCGGGGGAAAAGCAGTTCAGCGGTTTCGGCAAGCCGAGTCGATGAACAAACCGGCCCCAACCGCGCATCCAACAAAGAGCTGGCAATCCATAACGCCGCGTTCAGGTCGCGGGGCTCGCCGATGATCTGGCCAAACCAAGAGATGGCCAGACTGGGGCGAGGGGCCTTGCAACGCCGGCCTCCTGCCCTGGCCTCTTGCCGGCCTCCGTTCGGGAAGCGGCACCCGGCCAGCCAGCAGTGGCGGATTTCCTTATTTTATTCACGCCTTCATGAAGAAGCCCCTGCATTCCGGGCAGGGTGAAGATCACCGTCCCAGCTTCCACCGAGCGCCTTGATCAGCAGCACGCTGGCCGAGTAGCGTCGGCCTT
>JASLDQ010000053.1 GCA_030151505.1 Chromobacteriaceae bacterium | reverse complement strand
CCCGGACGGGCAGTCGAGTGCGAGGATGGGGCAGGCCAGCGCGTTGAGCTGCCGGATATGCGCCTGCGCGTCGGCGGCGAGCGGGCGCGACAGGCCGATGCCGAACAGGCCGTCGAGCGCCAGTGCGGGCGGGGTGACGGCTTGCCAGTCGTCCAGGATGGCGACGCCGGCGCCCCGGGCTTCCTGCTGCGCGGCGACCGCTTCGGGCGACACGGGCGGGAAGGCCTGCAGCGCCTCCACCGCAAAGCCGCGCCGTGCCAGCCGGGCGGCGGCCACCAGCGCGTCGCCGCCGTTGTTGCCGCTGCCGGCCACCGCCAGGAGCGGGCGACCCGGTGGCATGCGGGTTGCCACCCAGTCGGCGATCGCGTCGCCGGCGCGCGCCATCAGGTCGATGTGGTCTGCGGCGGCGCGGGCCTCGACGGCGCGCAGATCGGCCAGCGGGCGGAACGGCGTCATGGCAGGGTCCTCGGTGGCGGGGTCCGGGCGGCAGGCCGCCGGACCCGGTTCAGCTAGATATAGAAACGGACGGGGCGGTGTAGCAAGCGGTGCTCGTTGCCGTGCTTGCGACACCGCCCCGCACGGCGTTGCGCCGGGCCGGCAGCCGGTTCAGAAGCGGCGGGTCAGCTTGGCGTGATGCAGGATGGTCGAGGCCAGTTCCTCGATCGACTTGTGGGTGGTGCTGATGAACGGCACTCCATGATGGCGGAACATCGATTCGGCCTCGTTAACTTCCTTGCGGCAGTTGTCGACCGCCGCGTACTTGCTGTCCGGCCGGCGTTCGGAGCGGATGTGGTGCAGGCGCTGCGGGTCGATGGTGAGACCGAAGATCTTCTGGCGGTAGGGCAGCAGCATCTTGGGCAGGGTCGGGCTGCTCAGGTCTTCCGGCGTCAGCGGGTAGTTGGCGGCCTTGATGCCGTATTGCAGGGCGAGGTAGAGGCAGGTCGGGGTCTTGCCCGAGCGTGATACGCCAACCAGGATCACGTCGGCCTCGGCCAGGTCCTTGAGCTTGACCCCGTCGTCGTGGTTGAGCGAAAAGTTCACCGCGTCGATCCGGTGGTCGTACTCTTCCTCGCTGCCGATGCCGTGGCGCTTGCCGACCGTGAAGTTGGCCTTGGTGCCCAGTTCGGTTTCGAGCGGGGCGATGAAGGTGTCGAAGAAGTCGATGACCAGGGCGCAGTCCTCGACCTGCACCGCCGCGCGGACCGCCGGGTTGACGATGGAGAGGAAGACCAGCGGGCGATGCAGGTCGGTATCGGCCATTTTGCGGATCTGGGCGACCAGTTCCTCGGCTTTTTCGACTGTGTCGACGAACGGTATGGTCTCGCGCTTGAACTCGACCGTGTCGAACTGGGTGAGCAGGGCGGCGCCGAACGATTCGGCGGTGATGCCGGTGCGGTCGGACACGAAATAGGCGGAACGGCGGTTCGGCATGCGGGATTTCTCCGGTGTGGTTGGCGCGATTATACCGCCGTGTTTAGCTGTTTCCGGCTTGTCGAGAGTCAAGGTCCGACTTGCTGCGTTGCAGTATGTGGATACTTTTTTTGAAATAATTAAAGTAGAATTTCGGCTTTACCTGATTTCCCCATCCCTATACAGGAATTTTCAGTAATGGCAGAGAATTACGTTGTCTGGTTCGACAAGCTGCGCATGACCGACGTGGAAACCGTTGGCGGCAAAAATGCGTCGCTTGGCGAAATGATCAGCCAGCTCGCCAGCTCCGGCGTCCGCGTGCCGGGTGGTTTCGCCACCACCGCACAGGCCTACCGGGACTTCCTCGCCCATAACGGCCTGTCCGACCGCATCAATGCCATGCTCAATGCGCTGGACGTGGACGACGTGGTCGAGCTCGCCAAGGTCGGCAAAGCGATCCGTCAGCTGATCGTCGATACGCCTTTCCCTGCCAAGCTGGAAGACGAAATCCGCATCGCCTACGAGCAGATGGTGGCCGAATCCGGTGCCGAAATCTCGGTGGCCGTGCGCTCGTCCGCCACCGCGGAAGACCTGCCGGATGCCTCCTTCGCCGGCCAGCAGGAAACCTTCCTGAACATCAACGGTTTCGACAACGTGATGGGCGCGATCAAGCATGTGTTCGCGTCGCTGTACAACGACCGTGCCATTTCCTACCGCGTCCACAAGGGCTTCGCCCACGACGTGGTCGCCCTGTCGGCCGGCATCCAGCGCATGGTGCGCTCGGATCTCGGCGCCTCGGGCGTGATGTTCACGATGGACACCGAATCGGGCTTCCGCGACGCGGTATTCATCACCGCCTCCTACGGCCTGGGCGAGGCGGTGGTGCAGGGCGCGGTCAACCCGGACGAGTTCTACGTCTCCAAGCTCGTGCTCGGCAACGGCAAGCCGGCGATCCTGCGCCGCGGCCTCGGCACGAAGGCGATCAAGATGGTGTTCGATCCCGCGGCCCAGGCCGGCAAGTCGGTGAAGGAGATCGACGTGCCGCAGGCCGAGCGCGATCGCTTCTCGCTCACGGATGCGGAGGTCGAGGAGCTCGCGCGCTACGCGGTCGCGATCGAGAAGCACTACCAGCGCCCCATGGACATCGAATGGGGCCGCGACGGCGAGGACGGCAAGCTCTACATCCTGCAGGCGCGTCCGGAGACCGTGCAGTCGCAGGAAGGCGACGGTCATCAGGTGCGCCGGTACAAGCTGTCGAAGCCGTCGAAGGTGCTCGCAAGCGGACGCGCCATCGGCCAGAAGATCGGGCAGGGCAGCGTGCGGTTGGTGAAGTCGGCCGCCGAAATGGATCACGTCAAGCAAGGCGACGTGCTGGTCACAGGCATGACCGACCCCGATTGGGAGCCGGTGATGAAGCGAGCGGCCG
>JASLDQ010000041.1 GCA_030151505.1 Chromobacteriaceae bacterium | reverse complement strand
GTGGGCGAAGCCGCCTGTGCCGGGGTGCGGCCCAAGGCCGAAGGGGCGACAGGCGGCGTGCCGGATTGCCGGGGCAAGCGGGCCAGGCCAGCAGGGCCGGGACAGGATGCCCGCAAGGCTTTCTGCCGAGGCGCGCGGGCTGCCGACTACTTGTCCGGTTGGCCGCTGCAGTTGGCGGCCTGCTGCTGGGCAATGGCGGCCTTGACCTGAGCCGGCAACGGATCGCTGCGCACCTTGCCGGTATGGCTGAAGGTGCCGAACGCCATGATGGCGGCAGCGGTAAGCAGGACGAGGGGGACGGATCGGATGAAACGGGCCGGAGTGCCGAGGTGCTGAGTCATGGAATTCTCCTCATGAAACGGTCCGTCCCCCGGCATCACCACGCGCCGGAGCGGACGGCACCGCTATCGCTCAATATGGCACAGCCGGCCGGGCATGGCCGGCGGTTTTCGGACCGCCGGTCAACTCCCCGCTGCCGGTCCCTTCTGCTGCCCGCCGTGGCAAACGCGATGCCGCTCGGCGCGCGTCATCCCGGTGTTCAGCGTCCCAGCTTCACCTCGGTCCACAGCCGGGACAGCATCCGGCGTTCGGCCGGCGTCAGCTCGCGCAGCACCGTCCATTTGCGCACCGTGTCCGGGCCCGGATTCAACACCGGGTTGTGGCGCAGGTCGAGGCGGAAGTGCGCCGCGGCGGTCTGCACCGGGTTGATCGCGCCGTTGAGGTTGGTCAGCTCGGCGGCGTTGCGGCCTTCCAGCATGAAGTTGATGAACTGGTGGGCGAGGTCCGGGCGGCGGGCCTGGCGCAGGATGGCCATGGTGTCGACGCCCAGCTCGTTGCCCTCGCGCTGGACCGCGTTGGCGAGGGTGAACTGGCGGCGCGCGGCGTGGGCGTCCTGAATGGCCTGGAACATGTCCGACGAATAGCCCAGCGAGGCCCAGATATTGCCGATGGCGAGTTCCTTGAGGTAGCTCGCGTTGGAAAAGGTTGCCCAGTAGGGACGGGCCTTGCGGATCACGTCGCGGGCTTTCTGGTAGTCGGCCGGATTGCTGCTGTTGGGGTCGAGGCCCAGATACATCAGCGCGGCGGCGAAAACCTCGCGCGAGCTGTCCAGCACCGTGACCCTGCCCTTGATCCTGCCCAGCACGGCCGGGTCGAAGATCACCGACCAGCTGCCCGGATCGATGCCGCGCTTCTTCAGCTGTTCGACGTTGTAGCCGACGTTGGTGAGACTCAGCACGGTCGGCACGGTGTAGCGGTTGCCCGGGTCGTAGGCCGGGTTCAGATAGGCCGGATTGAGGTTTTTCAGGTTGGGCAGCTTGCCGTGGTCAAGCGGTTGCAGCAGGCGCTGCCTGGTCATCGAGTCCACCACGAAGCTCGACGGAAACACCATGTCGTAGCCCTTGGCGCCGCTGGCGAGCTTGGCCAGCATTTCCTCGTTGTCGCCGTAAAAATCCTGCACCACGCGGCAGTCGCATTGTCGCTCGAAGCGCTTGATCGTGGCGGACGAGAGCGAACCGCTCCAGTTGTACAGGTGCAGCACGTCCCTGGGGCCGGCGATGACCATGCCGGACAGCAGGGCCAGAAGCAGGGCGAGCTTTCTCATCATGCATTCCTTGTGGGCGTGGGGGCGGCCGACGAAGCGGCTGGACCCGGGTTGCGGGGAAGCCGTCCATCGCGGACGGACATGACGACGTCCGCCGCGCCGGAAGCGGCGTGGCGGGCGGGGCAAAGGGGCGTCAGGGCAGGGCTTCGCGGCCGGCGTCGGCCAGCGCCCGCAGGAGCAGGGTGGCGTCGGCGTGCTTGAGCTGGGCGGCGTCGGACAGCATCTGGCGGAAGCGGCGGGCACCGGGCTGCCCCTGCATCAGGCCCAGCACATGGCGGGCGATGTCGCGCAGGTGGCGGCCCTCGGCCAGATGGCGCTCGGCGTAGGGAATCATGGCTTCCAGCACTTCGCGGCGGGTTTTCACCGGCGTGGCGTCGCCGTAATGGCGCGCGTCGACGGCGGCCAGCAGCCACGGGTTGTGGTAGGCCTCGCGGCCGATCATCACGCCGTCGACGTGGGCGAGATGGGCGTCGATTTCGTCTAGCGTCTTGACCCCGCCGTTGAGCAGGATTTCCAGCTCTGGTCGCTCCCGCTTCAGGCGGTAAACGTAGTCGTACTTGAGTGGCGGAATCTCGCGATTCTCCTTGGGCGACAGGCCCTTGAGGATGGCGTTGCGGGCGTGGACGATGAAGGTGCCGCAGCCGGCGTCGGCCACGATGCCGACGAAATCCGCCATGAAGCCGTAGCTTTCCTCGGCATCCACCCCGATGCGGTGCTTGACCGTGACCGGCAGCGAGCAGGCGTCGCGCATCGCCTTGACGCAGTCGGCCACCAGGGCCGGCTCGCGCATCAGGCAGGCGCCGAACGCACCTTTCTGCACCCGTTCGGACGGACAGCCGACGTTGAGGTTGACCTCGTTGTAGCCCCATTGCTCGGCGAGCTTGGCGCAACGGGCCAGATCGGCTGGCTCGGAGCCCCCCAGCTGCAGCGCGAGCGGCTGCTCGATCGGGTCGAAGCGCAAGTGGCGCTGCACGTCGCCGTAAACCAGCGCTCCGGTGGTGACCATCTCGGTGTAAAGCCAGCTGTGACGGGTGATTTGGCGGGCAAAGAAGCGGTAGTGGCGGTCGGTCCAGTCCAGCATCGGCGCCACGCTGATCCGGCGGGGCGGCAGTGTTGCCGGATTTTCTTGGCTGGCGCGGGTTTG
>JASLDQ010000023.1 GCA_030151505.1 Chromobacteriaceae bacterium | reverse complement strand
GTGAACATGCCGGAGCAGGAGCCGCAGGTCGGACAGGCGGAGCGTTCGACTTCGGCCACCTCCTCATCGGATACATCGGGGTTGGCGGCTTCCACCATCGCGTCGACCAGATCGAGGCCGCGGGTGACGCCGCGCCAGTTGACCTTGCCGGCCTCCATCGGGCCGCCGGACACGAAGATCACCGGGATGTTCAGGCGCAGCGCGGCCATCAGCATCCCCGGGGTGATCTTGTCGCAGTTGGAGATGCACACCAGCGCGTCGGCGCAGTGGCCGTTGACCATGTATTCGACCGAGTCGGCAATCAGGTCGCGGCTGGGCAGGCTGTAGAGCATGCCGCCGTGGCCCATGGCGATGCCGTCGTCGATGGCAATGGTGTTGAATTCCTTGGCGATGCCGCCAGCCTTTTCGATCTCGCGCGCCACGAGCTGGCCCAGATTGTGCAGGTGGACGTGGCCCGGCACGAACTGGGTGAAGGAGTTGGCGATGGCGATGATCGGTTTGCCGAAGTCGGCGTCGTTCATGCCGGTGGCGCGCCACAGCGCGCGGGCGCCGGCCATGTTGCGGCCGTGGGTAGAGGTTCTGGAGCGGTAGGCGGGCATCTTGTATTTCCTGGCTGGCCGGAGTGCTCGGCGCCAAACTGGCACACGACAGTTTGCACGGTGACTCCGGACATTCACAAACGAGTCGGTATAATTCGGTTTTTTACGCAACGCGGGATAAGCGCATGCTGATTCATCCAGAGTTCGACCCGGTGGCGATTCACCTCGGGCCCCTGGCGATCCGTTGGTACGGCTTGATGTACCTGGTGGGTTTCGTGCTGTTTATTGTGCTCGGAAACGTTCGCATCCGGAAGGGCTACACCACCTTTACCGCCAAGATGCTCGACGACCTGCTGTTCTACGGCGTGCTCGGGGTCATTCTGGGCGGCCGGCTGGGCTATGTGCTGTTCTACAAGCCGGCCGACTACTTGGCCGATCCGCTGTCGATTTTCAAGGTGTGGGAGGGCGGCATGGCTTTCCACGGCGGCTTCCTCGGCGTGCTGGCAACGTGCTGGCTGTTTGGCCGCAAGCACAAGCTCACGTTCTGGCAGGTCACCGACTTCATCGCGCCGCTGGTGCCGCTGGGTCTGGCTGCCGGCCGCCTCGGCAACTTCATCAACGGCGAGTTGTGGGGCCGCGTCACCTCACCGGACAAGCCGTGGGCGATGCTGTTCCCGCAGGCGCGGGCGGAGGACACCGCGCAGGCGGTCGCCAATCCCAAGTACATGGAGTGGCTGACCCAGTTCGGCGCGCTACCACGCCATCCGTCGCAGCTTTACCAGTTCGCGCTCGAAGGCCTCACCCTCTTCCTCATCTTGTGGTGGTTCAGCGCGCGGCCCCGTCAGGCCGGCCAGACCTCGGCCCTGTTCCTGATCGGCTACGGCGCCTTCCGCTTCATCGCAGAATTCGCCCGCGAGCCGGACGACTTCCTCGGCCTGCTCGCCATGAACCTGTCGATGGGCCAGTGGCTGAGCCTGCCGATGATCATCGCCGGCGCCGCGCTGTGGGCGTGGTCGTCGCGCAGCGCCAACTCTGCCATCAGCCGTTGACGTGGTTCCGCCGGCCCGGCTTCACGTTGCCGGCGGGCGGGTACCCGTGTCATCCCCGGACGCGGCAGAAACGCTCCCCACAACTCCCTCACCGGGCCGGACGACGGCAGCTTGCCGCTGCAATCCGGCCCCCTGACTGAAACCGGCGGCCTGTTGTCCGCCACCCCCGCGCCCGTTCTTGCCGTTCGGGCGTTTTTGTTCAATTGCGGCCTATCGTCCGCATGGAGTCGAAAACATGAAGAAACTGACCACTCTGCTGGCCGGCGCCACCCTGCTGGCCGCGGCCACCACCGCCTACGCCCAGAACGTGCTGCGCGTGTCGGCCATTCCGGACGAGGCGCCGACCGAGCTGCAGCGCAAATTCGCGCCCTTGGGCAAATATCTGGAAGGTGAACTCGGGATGAAGGTGCAGTTCGTGCCGGTCACCGACTACGCCGCCGTGGTCGAAACCCTAACCACCAACAAGCTCGACATGGCCTGGCTGGGTGGATTCACCTTCGTGCAGGCCAAGCTGAAGGGCAATGTGACCCCGCTGGTGCAGCGGGCGGAAGACGCCAAGTTCACCAGCAAGTTCATCGCCGGCACCGATTCCGGCATCAACAACCTCGCCGGTCTCAAGGGCAAGACTTTCGCCTTCGGCTCGGCCAGCTCCACCTCCGGCCACCTGATGCCGCGATTCTTCCTGCAAAAGGACGGCATCAAGCCCGATACCGATTTCAAGAACGTCGCCTATTCCGGCGCACACGACGCAACCGTCGCCTGGGTCGCCAGCGGCAAGGTGGACGCCGGCGTGCTCAACGCCTCGGTGTGGGACAAGCTGGTGGAAAGCGGCAAGGCCGACCCGAAGAAGGTCAAGGTCATCGCCACCACCCCGCCCTACTACGACTACAACTGGACCGTGCGCGGCAACCTCGACCCCAAGCTGAAGGACAAGATCCGCAAGGCCTTCCTCAAGCTCGACCCGGCCAACCCGCAGCAAAAGGAAATCCTTGAGCTGCAACGCGCCAGCAAGTTCATTCCCACCAAGGCGGAAAACTACGTCGGCATCGAAGAAGCGGCCCGTTCCGCCGGCCTGATCAAGTAAGCCCCCCGGCTTCTCGACCGCTCGCCGGCCGCCCGCCTTTTACAAGGCCGGCGGCCGGTTTCACAATACGGCCCGGAAGCATCGATTACACGATCCCGACGCAAGAAAACACTACAAAGGAGAAACCATGAGCGACTTCCTCACCACCGACCTGTGCGACGAACACAGCGACCACCTGCAAATTCTCTCACCGGGCTGGCGCGACTTCGGCGGCGCCCCCAAATTCAGCGGCCAGATCGTCACGCTCAAGCTGTTCGAGGACAACTCGCTGGTGCGCCAGACCTTGGGCGAACCGGGTCAGGGCAAAGTGCTGGTGGTCGACGGCGGCGGCTCGATGCGCTGCGCGCTAGTGGGCGACCAGCTCGGCGAGCTGGCGGTGAAAAACGGCTGGGCCGGCGTGCTGGTGTACGGCTGCATCCGTGATTCGGTCGCGCTTGGCAAGCTGCCCTTCGGCCTCAAGGCGCTGGACACCCATCCGCTCAAGTCCCTCAAGAAAGGCGTGGGCGACCGGGACATCGCCGTGACCTTCGGCGGCGTCACCTTCCACCCGGGCGAATGGCTGTACGCCGACGAAGACGGCGTGATCGTCAGCGCCACCGCCCTGCTGTAAGCGGGTACCTATCCAGACCTAAAGCCGCGGACGATGCCGCGGCTTTTTCACGGACACCGGCCGGCCGCCGGCATGCGCCGAGGGCAAACGGAAATGATATATTCCGCCCCAAGGCTGCGGACTCGTGCCATCACCACCCGTCCGGGCTGAACGTTTTTCCCGCAATGCCCGCCCCGCCATGCGCTCGCAGCCGCCGTCCAGCTCGGCACATGGCCGGCGGACCTCCCCGAACGGAGCGTTTTCCCATGATCCTCAGCATGACCGGCTTTGCCGCCTCCAGCCATGAATTTCCCGGCGGACTCCTGTCGATGGAACTCCGGGCCGTCAATCACCGCTACCTCGACCTGCAGCTTCGCC
>JASLDQ010000347.1 GCA_030151505.1 Chromobacteriaceae bacterium | reverse complement strand
GCGGGCGGCGCCGGGGGCGCAGGTAGCGGCGACTATACCGATGGCGGCAACGGCGGCCACAGCGGCAAGGGTGGCCAAGGTGGACCGGGAGGCGCGGGCGGAGCCGGCGGTATCGGTGTGGGGGGGAGTGGATTTACCCTGACCAACACCGGGAGCATTACCGGGGGGGCGGGCGGCAACGGCGGCCTCGGCGGCGTCGGTGGCACGTACGGTGCCGGTGGCGCCGGCGGGCAGCGTGGTGGCTCGCAAGGCAAGTATGGGAATCCCGGCACCACGGGAGTGACGGGCATCGCTGGTTCTAACGGCGGCAGCGGGAATAACGGCAATGGTGGCGCCGGGGTCGCCGGTAGCGGCTTTACCCTGATCAATAGAGGCACCATCTCTGGCGGCAACGGCGGCAAATACGGCGGTGGTCTTTCCGGCAACGGCGGTGCCGGCATTGTTGCAACGGGCAATGCCACCGTCTCCAATGCCGGCACCATTTCCGGCGGCATGGCAGCGGCCGGCTGGGGCGCCCGCGCCAATGCTATTGAATTCTCCGGTGGGGGCAACACTCTGGTCATTCAGGCCGGTTCGGTGATCAACGGCAATGTGGTCAGTACCAGCGGTTCGACCAACGGTGGCGACACCTTGGCCCTGGGCGGCGATGGCGGGACGGGCAATACCCTCAACCTGGTCCAGGTCGGAGCAGTGGGCGGCGGGGTGAAATACCAGGGGTTCACGAACTTCCAGAAAACCGGCATGAGCATGTGGACGCTGACCGGCAGCGGCAATGCTGGCCAGAATTGGACCATTGCCGACGGCACTTTGAGCGGCGATACCAACAGCCTGCAGGGCAATATCACGTTTGCCCCCGCCGGCATCACCGCGGCGCCGAACCTGGTGTTCAACCAATCGGCAGACGGCACCTTTGCCAAGGCGATTTCCGGCGCAGGGGCCGTGTCCGTGAGCGGCAACAGTACCTTGACCTTGACGGGCAGCAATACCTATACGGGCACCACCTCCATTGGGAGCGGTGCCACTCTGGCGCTCAGCGGCAGTGGCGCGATTGCCAACTCTGCGGAGGTCAGGGCGACCGGCACCCTGAGCCTGGCGGGGGCCAGCGGCGGCGTCAGCCTGAAGTCCCTATCGGGCACCGGCCCGGTCCTGCTCGGCGGCAACACCTTGACTCTCACCAACGCCGGCGGCGCCTTCTCCGGGGTCATCAGCGGGAGCGGCGGCCTGACCCTGCAAAGCGGCAGTGAAACTCTCTCTGGCATCAACACCTATACCGGAGCTACCTCTATCGCCGGGGGCACCCTGACGCTGGCCACGGGGGCCGGTCTGGCCGGTAACGTGGACATCAACAGCGGCGCCACCCTGGTGGCCGGGGCGGCCAGCATCCAGGGGGGGGCCACGAACGGCGGCACCCTTGCCATCGGTACCCCGTCATCGCCCTACGCTACCTTGAACGTCAATAGCAGCTATACGCAGGGCAGCGGCGCTACTCTGCGCGTCGCTGCTTTCAACAGCGGAGCGGGTCAATACAGCCGGCTGAACGTGGGCGGCACGGCCACCCTCGGCGGCAACCTGTACGTCGATGTCGCCAACGGTAGCCCATTGGCCAGCGGCCAGCAGCTTGCCAGCGTGATCAATGCCGCCAGTGTGAACGGTACTTTCGCCAACATCAGCGATAACAGTCTCCTGTTCGACTTCACCCCGGTGTATGGCACGACCAGTGTCGACCTCAAGCTCGTGGCTGCCAGCAGCAACGGCGTCGCTAGCACGGTGACCGGCGCCGTGAACAGCACTGGCAACACGCCGGCGGCAGGTGCCGCCCGCATACTCGACCAGATCATCAACCGTGATCCGACCGGGCCGTTGACGGCGCTGTTCGTCCCGCTGACCAATCAGCAACAGGTTTCGCACGCGGCCAGCCAGACTCTGCCGCTTCTGACCGGCGGTACCCAGGCAGCGGCCAATACCGCGCTGACCGGTATCAACGGAGTAGTACAAGCCCGACAGGACAGCGCTCGCGGTCAGTCCTCCGGCGACGAGTTCTACACTGACAAGAATGTTTGGGTAAAACCGTTCGGCTCCTGGGCTAATCAGGATGACCGCAATGGCGTGTCCGGCTACAAGGTCAGCACCGGCGGTCTAGCCGTCGGCGCGGATGCGGCAGTCTCCGATATCACCCGAGTTGGTGTGGCCTTTGCCTACGCCAGGGCCGACGTTAACAGCAAGTCCAGCGTTGCACCGCAGAGCTCTGACATCGACGTGTTCCAGCTGGTCGGCTACGGTAGCGTCAGCCTCGACGCGGATACGGAAGCCACGTTCCAGGCCGATATCGGCCAGAACAAGAACCGGGGTCATCGCACCATCGGCTTTGCCGGAACGACGGCCGATGCCAGATACGACAGCTGGACCGCCCATGTCGGCGCCGGGCTGGGTCGGACCTTCGCCTTGTCTGACGCCACCCGCTTCACCCCTTCGCTGCGGACCGACTACACCCGCATCCGTGATCAGGCGTACACGGAAACTGGGGCCGGTGCGCTCAACCTAGCGGTGGACAGCCGCAACAGCGAACAGCTGATCTTCGGAGTGGATGGCAAACTGAGTCATCAACTTACGGCTTCGACCACCCTCGCCGCTAATCTCGGCGTCGGCTACGATGCGCTGGGCAAGCAGGCGTCAATCACAGCGGCCTATGCGGGCGCACCAGGGGCCTCGTTCGTCACCTATGGCCTTGACCCCAGCCCGTGGCTGGTCCGGGGAGGCCTGGGCGTGACGTACAAGACAAACACTGGTATGGAAATTAGCGCGCGCTACGATGCCGAGCACCGCACCGACTTCCTCAACCAGACGGCCTCGATCAAGCTGCGCGGGGTCTTCTGACCTTCAGCGTTTGCTCGAAAGGCCACGGACTCAAGCCAGTGGCCTTTTATTATGCTGGACATGCAAGAACGGCTGCTGGAGGCCATCGCATGGTCGGGCC
>JASLDQ010000345.1 GCA_030151505.1 Chromobacteriaceae bacterium | reverse complement strand
TCGGGAGGGACGGGCCTAAGAGGCCTGGCAAACGAACCAGGCTGAGCCGCGCAGGGTTGCCAAAGATCAAAGATAACAGAGGTCATCCGTATGCGGCCTTCGCTTCACCCTGCCCAAAGTCAACACGCATCAATAATTTTTCATGCAAATAGAATTGCCTCCGAATTAACATTCCCCTTCAACTGATTTCGTCCAGCTCACCGGGCGAGCGAACCCGACGCCAAGGAGACCAATTCCATGTCCATCCAGTCCGCCCAGGCCTTCCGTCAGCAGGTCAACGCCAATCCGGCCCTGCAGGAATCGGTCAGCGGCCACTTCAACAACGGCGTGATCGACTACGCCGCGCTGGCCGACCTCGCCCGCAGCCAGGGCTTCGACGTCAGCACCGACGACGCCATCAGCGTGCTGAGCACCGCCTCCGACGAACTGTCCGATTTCGAGATGGAGCTGGTATCGGGCGGGATCCCCATACATCAGTCGCTCAACAAGAAGGAAGCCAAGTCCTTCCTCCGGTGACAACCGGGCCACGTCCGGCAGAACGTGGACACACCCCATGCTGCCGGCAACGGCCGGGTAGCGGCCGGCCCTCTCCCGCAGCTGTCTTGCCGAATAAGCGAGACGGCTACGGGGCCTGGAAAGATGGCAAACCTCAATGCACATCCATAAATTTTCATGCCAGCAGGATGGCGTCTGAACTAATATTCTGTTTTCCCTGCTTCGTCCGATCCGCCGGACATCCCGCCCCACCAAGGAGATCGATCCCATGTCCATCCAGTCCGCCCAAGCCTTCCGCCAGCAGGTCAATGCCAATCCGGCCCTGCAGGAATCGGTCAGCAGCCACTTCAACAACGGCGTGATCGACTACGCCGCGCTGGCCGACCTCGCCCGCACCCAGGGTTTCGACGTCAGCACCGACGACGCCATCAGCGTGCTGAGCACCGCCTCCGACGAGCTGTCCGATTTCGAGATGGAACTGGTGTCGGGCGGCTTCCCCCCAAGGATGGGGCTCGGCAAGGAAGGAACCAAAGGCTCGGGCTTCGGCAGATGTTGAGATATTGAAAGAGGAAACGCGCCCCACCACGCCCTCTTGCGGACACCGCAGCCATGTACCGTACATGGCTGTTTTGCTGCCCCCGAACCGATGACCGTGAATTGCTCCGGCTTGCCCGACCAGATGCCTCTACTTGCCTCCCTCGTTTCATACCCGTACCGCCCCGCCCTGCTCCGGAGCCGCCCACCCCGTCATGGCTGAAAAACGCTTCTTCCGCCAGGCCGCGCTCGACCGGCTGGCTTCGCCCGAACAGCTGGACCGGCTGGTCGCCGTCACCGACCGCCGCGGCTGGATCGCGCTGGCGGCGCTGGGCGGCCTCGGGCTGTGGCTGCTGGTCTGGAGCATCGTCGGCGCCATTCCCACCACCGTCACCGGCCAGGGCATCCTGCTCGCCCGCGCGGGCCAGGTGGCCGACGCGATGAGCCAGGCCTCGGGCACGGTCAACCGTTTCGTGGTCTCGGTCGACGACGTTGTGCGCAAGGGTCAGGTGCTGGCTTACATCGACCAGCGCGAAACCGCCCGCAAGACCCGCGACGCCGAAGCGCTGGCCGACGACCAGGCGGCCCTGCTCGCCCGCTTCGACCATGACTACCAGCGCGAATTCAGGCTCAAATCGGGCAATGTGGAACAGCGGCGCGCGGCGCTGCGGCAGTCGATCGCCGACGGCGAGGCGCGAGCCAAATTCCTGCAGCGCACGCTGGAGCAGCAGGAAAGCCACGCGGCCAAGGGGTTTTTCTCGCCGCGGGCACTGGACGACAGCCGCGCCGAAATCAGCCGGGTCCGGCAGGAAACCGCCGACCGCCGCCACGAACTGCTACGGCTGGACGCCGAGCTGATTGAGCTGCAGAACACCTACCGCAAGGAACGCAACCGGCTGGAAATCAACGTCAACGACGCCCGCCGCACCGCCGGCCAGCAGGACCTGATCCTGTCCCGCGACTCGGTCGTGACCGCACCGGCCGACGGCCGCGTGATCGAGCTGAAAGTCTCGCCGGGAGCGGTGGTCCAGCCGGGCCAGCCGCTGCTGTCGATCGAAAAGGGACTCGACCGGCAGGGCGGGCTGGAAGCGCTGGTCTACATGCCAACCGAACACGGGAAGAAACTGGCGCCGGGCATGACGGTCCGCCTTGCGCCCGCGAATATCCGCAAGGAGGAATACGGCACGCTGCGCGGCCGGGTGCGCGCGGTGTCGGAGTTTCCGCTGTCCCTGCAGGGCATTTCGGCCGTGCTGCCCAACCCGACCCTGGCCGAGATGTTTGCCCGCGAAGGCCCGCCTTACGCGGTGCAGGTCGAACTGGAACCGGACCCGGCCACCACCAGCGGCTACCGCTGGACCTCGGCTGGCGGCCCGCCGATGCGCCTGCAGAGCGGCACCACCGCCAGCGCCGAGGTCACCGTGCTTGAACAGCGCCCGATCACCCTGCTGATGCCGTTCCTGCGCAAGAGCACGGGCCTGTATCCATGACGGCGGCCGCGAAGCCGGACCCGCTGCAACGGCGGGTCAAGACGCCGACCATCCTGCAGATGGAGGCGGTGGAGTGTGGCGCGGCGGCACTGGCCATCGTGCTGGCCCATCACGGCCGCTGGGTGCCGCTGGAGGAGCTGCGCGTGGGCTGCGGGGTGTCGCGCAACGGCAGCAAGGCCAGCAACCTGCTCAAGTGCGCACGGCAATACGGCCTCTCGGCCAAGGGCTTCACCAAGGACAACCCGGCCAGCCTCGCCGCCCTGCCGGTGCCGTCGATCCTGCACTGGAACTTCAACCATTTTCTGGTGTTTGAAGGCATCCGCGATGGGATTGCCTACCTCAACGATCCGGCCAGCGGCCCGCGCACCGTCACGCTGGAAGAACTGGCCGAATGCTTCACCGGCGTGGTGCTGGTGTTCGAGCCGGGGCCGGATTTCAAGCCGGCCGGGCGGCCGCCGTCGCTGGTGCGCGAGCTAGCGCACTGGTTGCGCCATTCGCGCGAAGCGGTCGGCTTCGTCGCGCTGGCGAGCCTGCTGCTGGTGATCCCCGGCGTGCTGATCCCGGTGTTTTCCAAGGTTTTCGTCGACAACGTGCTGGTGGACAAGCAGGAGGAATGGTTCCGGCCGCTGGCCGTGGTCATGGTCGCCACCCTGCTGGTCCGCGCCTTCCTGACCTGGCTGCAGCAGCGCTATCTGCTCCGGCTGGAGCTCAAGCTCGCCGTCGCCATGTCGAGCCGCTTTCTCGCCCATGTGCTGCGGCTGCCGCTCAACTTCTTCAACCAGCGCCATGCCGGCGAGGTCGCCAACCGCATCGGCGCGTCCGAACGGATCGCCCAGCTCTTGTCGGGCGAGCTGGCAACCAATGTCTTCAACCTGATCTCGGTGGTGTTCTACGCCGCGGTGATGCTCGCCTACGACCTGCAGCTGGGCTTGTGCGGCATCGGGCTGGTGTCCTTCAACCTGTGGTGCCTGCGCGCCCTGTCGCGCGAGCGGCAGGACCTGTCCGCCCGCCTGATCGGCGATCAGGGCAAGCTGTCGGCCGCCACCGTCGGCAGCATCCGCGGCATCGAAACCCTCAAGGCCAGCGGCACCGAGAACGCCGCCTTCACCCACTGGGCCGGTTATCAGGCCTCCGCCCTGATCGGGCAGCAGGGACTGGGCCGGCAGACGGTGCTGCTGTCAGTCGTGCCCAATCTGCTCAACGGCCTGACCGTGGTGGCGGTGCTCGGGCTGGGCGGCTACCGGGTGATGAGCGGCGCACTGACGCTGGGTGATCTGGTCGCGTTCCAGGCGCTGATGGCCGGCTTCACCCAGCCCGTCGCCCATCTGGTGGCGCTGGCCGGCCACGTGCAGACCATCAAGGGCCTGCTCACCCGCCTGTCCGACGTGTTCCGCTACCCGCTGCCGCTGGTCACCGAATCCGCGGTCGACACGGAGGTCGAGGCGGGCTGGGCCGCCGGGCTGCAGGGCCGGCTGGAACTGCGCAACGTCGGTTACGGCTACAGCCCGCTCGACCCGCCGCAGATCCGGGACGTGTCGCTGACGCTGGAGCCGGGTGCCCGCGTGGCGCTGGTCGGCGCATCGGGCAGCGGCAAGACCACGCTGGGGCGCATCTGCAGCGGCCTTCTGCCGCCGACCACGGGCGAGGTCCTACTCGACGGCCGCCCGCTGGTCAGCCTGCCTCCGCGCGTCTTCGCCATGGTCGCCGCCTACGTCGATCAGGACGTGTTCCTGTTCGAAGGCAGCCTGCGCGACAACCTCACCCTGTGGGACGACAGCGTGCCGGACGCGGACCTCTGGGCCGCGCTGGAAGACGCCCGCATCGCGCGCGAGGTCGCCCTGCGCCCCAAGGGGCTGGATACCGCCATCGCCGAGGGCGGCGTCAACTGGAGCGGCGGCGAGCGGCAGCGGCTGGAAATCGCCCGGGCGCTGGCCCGCAATCCGGCGCTGCTGGTGCTGGACGAGGCCACCGCCGCGCTGGACACCGTGACCGAGCAAGCCATCGACGAGGCGCTGCGCCGCCGCGGCTGCGCCTGCGTCATCATCGCCCACCGGCTGTCCACCCTGCGTGACTGCGACGAAATCATCGTGCTCAAGTCCGGCCAGGTGGTGGAGCGCGGCCGGCATGACGAATTGCTGGCCCGCCACGGCGAATACGCCGCACTGGTAGGAACGATGTGATGGACAGCCTCGAACAACTCCCCGGCGACCTGCTCGCCTTGGGCGCCGCCCGGCCGCTGGACCTGACTGACAGTCCGGCGCTGCTCCACGTCCGCTGCGGCGCCATCAACGCCTTCGCCGTCGAACCGGGCGGACGACGGCATTTCCTGTTCCGGGTGGAGGCGGGCGACATCCTGCTCGGCCTGCCGCCGATCGGCGACTGTCGCCTGCTGGCAATCGGCACGCTCGGCACCAAGGCGGTGCGGCTGCCGGACCGGGCCGCGCTCGACACCCTGCCGGAAACGGAACGCCGGCAGTTGCTCACCACTGGCTGCGCGCCATCGGGGTTTCCGCCGCAGATGAGGTGGCCCCGCCGGCCGTCGACGCGCTGGACGAACTTCACCGCCAGGCCTCTCATGGCTTCGCCAGCCGGCTGGCGGAACAGGCGGCCCGGCGGGCCGGCCATATCCGGCGCACCTGGCACAACACGGACAGCACCTACGAGGAGGGTCTGGCCGGACTGGCGGACGTGGTCCGGGCGGCGGGCGACAGGCCGGTGATCCTCCGCAAGGACGACCCCGGCCACGAATCGCCCGCCCTGATCGCCTGCCGACGGGTAGCGGCCGCCCTCGACCTCCCCCTGATCCTGACCCGCGAGCAGAGCGACACCGACGACGTGGACGCCTTGCTGGCCAGCGCCGGCCTGCGCAGCCGCACCGTCCTGCTGCGCGACGACTGGTGGCGGCGGGAAAACGGCCCGCTGATCGGCTTTGGCGAGGACGGCCAAGCCGTCGCCCTGCTGCCCACCGGCCACGGGCGGGGTTATCAACAGCAGGATGCGACCGGTACCACGCACACCGTGGACGCCGCGCTGGCGCGCGAGCTGCGCGTCGAAGCCCTGATGCTCTACCGCCCCCTGCCCGACCGACCGCTCGGCACCCGCGAACTGCTGCGCTTCGGCAGCCGGGGACTGGGCCGCGACCTGGCGTGGCTGTCGCTGATGGGACTGATCGCCGCGCTGCTGGCCATGCTCGTTCCCGTCGCCACCGGCATGCTGGTGGAGTCGGTCATCCCGCGCGGGGCCTACGGCCAGCACTGGCAGCTGGTGGCGGCCTTGCTGGCGGCGGCGGTCGGGGCCGCCGGCTTCGAACTGAG
>JASLDQ010000340.1 GCA_030151505.1 Chromobacteriaceae bacterium | reverse complement strand
GCTCGAACGCGGCTGGCTGGCGCGGCGGGACGCGGCCGTGCCCTTGCCGCCGCTGGGCGCAGCTGGCGGGGTGGCGGTCATCGGCGTGGCGATGCCGCCGCCGGGCCGGCGGTTGACCCTGTCGGCCGAGACCCGTGATGGCAAGGTGTGGCAGCAGGTCGAGCCGGTAGGCGCGGGACAGCGCCGGCAAGTCGAGCATCTGCCACACCTTGCCGTCACGGGTCTCGGCCGACAGGGTCAACCGCCGGCCCGGCGGCGGCATCGCCACACCGCTGACCGCCACCCCGCCGGCTGCGCCCAGCGGCGGCAAGGGCACGGCCGCGTCCCGCCGCGCCAGCCAGCCGCGTTCGAGCAGCACGGCGCGGCCATCGACCAGCAGCACCGGCGTCAGCACCCGGTAACCGCTGTCGCGGCCGTTGAAGCTGTTGTCCAGCCAGATCGTCGCGTCGTCCCGCGCCACGCCGCGCAGTTCGACCCGGCGCCAGGCCAGCGCGTCCACCCTGGCCCCGCGCTGCAATACCAGCGGCGGCAGGGTGCGCTGCGCCTGCATGCGGGCAAACGCGGCATCTTTGTCGACGGCCCGCCGCCATTGCCAGCCGGCCAGCGCCACGGCGCCCCCCAGCACCGACAGCAGAACCAGCCGCGCCCACCATGGGCTACGCTGACTCAAACCCTGTGCCGACACCGCCGGAGCCATCTGCATGAAGCTCATCGTCATCCTCTTTCTGCTCGCCATCGTCGCCGCGCTGGCCATGGCGCTGGTCGGCGTCCTGCGTCCCGGCGACGCTCCCCGCCGCACCGTCCGCGCGCTCACCCTGCGAATCGGCCTGTCCGCCCTGCTGTTCGGCCTGTTGTGGCTGGGCGTCTGGCAGGGCTGGTGGCGGCCGCACGGGGTGTAGTCCCGCGCCGGCCCTGTCATCGCCGGCAAGCCGGCCCCCTGTTCACCCTCCCGTCGCGGATTTCCTCGACGACGGCGGCGCTGAAACCGGACCGGATTGCATCCGCAAGGGTTTTAAGCAGCACCCGAGCCCGGTCGGCGGCATCCGGCAAGATCGCGGGCAGACGCTTACAGCCAGTACACGAACACGAACAGGATCAGCCACACCACATCGACAAAATGCCAGTACCAGCTCGCCGCCTCGAAGGCGAAGTGGTGGTGCTCGCTGAAATGGCCGCGCTGCAAGCGCAGCCACACCACCGTCAGCATCAGCGCGCCCAGCAACACGTGCAGGCCGTGGAAACCGGTCAGCATGAAAAAGGTCATCCCGTAGGCGCCGGACGCCAGCGACAGCCCGAGTTCGGTGAAGGCGTGGTGGTATTCCCACATCTGCAGCGACAGGAACAGCAGGCCGAGCACGATGGTCGCGCCGAGAAAAAGCGTTACCCGCGCCCGTTGTCCGCCCAGCATGGCCCAGTGCGCCACCGTCAGGGTGACGCCGGAGCTGAGCAGGATGGCGGTGTTGAGCGCCGGCAGCCCCCATGGACCCATCGGGGTGTAATTGCTGCTCAGACCGGGCGCGGTGAGCTGCGGCCAGGCCGCCTCGAATTCCGGCCAGAGCAGCTTGCTGTGGAAGCTCGACAGATCGGGCAGCGCGATCACCCGCACGTAGAACAGCGCGCCGAAGAACGCGCCGAAGAACATCACCTCGGAAAAAATGAACCAGCCCATGCTCCAGCGGAAGGACTGGCCCACCCGCCCGGAATAGCGGCCGCCTTCCGATTCGCCGATCACGTCGCCAAACCAGCCGAACAGCATGTAGACCAGCGCCAGCACGCCCAGCCCCAGCGACACGAAGCCCGCCGCCATGCCGTTGACGGCAAAGGCCGCGCCAAGGCCGAGGCAGAAGAGCGCAACCGCGCCGACCATCGGCCAGCGCGACGGAGCGGGGACGAAGTAGTCGTCCGGCGTCTTGGTGGTCTGTTGCATCAACCCTCTCCTTCACCCTGCCTGCCGGCGGACGGCAATCGCGCCCGCCAGCCCGACGACTCTCGACCGCGCGCCCCGGGTGGCAAGCCGCCCTCCATGGCGCTCGTGCATATCTCCCGCCGGGATGGACGGCCGCGCATCCAGGTTCGTCACCCGCCCGCGCCCGCCACCCATCGCACCAGCCCCACCAGCGTCAGCACCAGCAGCAGCGCCAGTGCCAGCGCCGTCACGATGATGGCGAGCGGACTCAGTTGCTGCCGGTCCCGCCGCGCCGCGCCGCTGCCACGAATGCCGAAGAAGGCCGACAGCACGGCCTGCACGGTGCGCCACGGCTTCATCCGCTCCGCCCTTCCACCGTCACCACCCGGTAGGACAGCGTCAGCGTGTCGAGTGCCGCGGGCAGCGTCTTCTCCACCACCAGCACCACCGGCAGCGTCACGGTCTGCCCTGCCGCCAGCACCTGTTCCCGAAAGCAGAAACATTCCAGCTTCTTGATGTATTCCGCCGCCACGGCCGGGGCGTAGGCCGGGAGCGCCTGCACCACCACGGGCTTGTCGCTGCGGTTGCTCAGGCGGTAGCTGACCTGGCCGAACTCGCCCGGATGCAGCCTGAGCTGCGCCTGCTCCGGCACCAGTTCCAGCGCCGAGCCCGGCTGCGGATTGGCGTCGAACTGCACCGTCACCACGCGGGTGGCGTCGATCTGGCTGTTGACGGGAGCGGCGTCAGCGCGAGTCAGCCAGTTCACCCCGGTCGCCTCGCAGATGGCGCGGTAGAACGGAATGAGCGCGAAGGCGAAACCGAACATCCCCAGCCCGATCACGACCAGCTTTTTCAGCAGCAGACGGTTGGCATGGGCAACGTCGTTCATCTCACCCTCCGAACAGCCAGCGCCGCGCAACCATGCCGGCCGCCAGCGCCAGCGCGACCGACAGCAGGATCAGCCCGGTGCGGGCGGCGGCCCTCATGGCCGGTCCCTCACCACCACGCCGTTGGCGTCGAAGGCGGTATCGGCGACCTCGGCCGGGTGGGCGAAGGAATGGTAGGGCGCCGGACTGGGCAACTCCCATTCCAGCGTATGCGCGCCCTCCCACGGCCGGGCCGGGGCCGGCTGGCCGTGGCGCAGGGCCCACAGCACGTTGTAGAGGAAAATCAGCTGCCCGAGCCCGAACATGAAGGCGCCGATGCTGGCGACCTGATTGAACTCGGTGAACTGCAGCGCGTAGTCGGGAATGCGACGCGGCATGCCGGCCAGCCCCAGAAAGTGCATCGGAAAGAAGGTGACGTTGAACCACACCATCGACCACCAGAAATGGAACCGCCCCATCCGTTCGTCGTACATGCGGCCGCTCCACTTGGGTAGCCAGTAGTAGACCGCTGCGAACAGGCTGAACAGCGCGCCGGCCACCAGCACATAGTGGAAGTGGGCGACGACGTAATAGGTGGCGTGAAGCTGAACGTCGACCGCCGCCACGCTGAGGATGACGCCGGACAGGCCACCAATGGTGAACAGCAGGATGAAGCCGACCGCGAACAGCATCGGCGTCTCGAAGCTCATGCTGCCTTCCCACATCGTGGCGACCCAGTTGAACACCTTCACCCCGGTCGGCACCGCGATCAACATGGTGGCGTACATGAAGAACAGCTGGCCGGTGGCGGGCAGGCCGGTGGTGAACATGTGGTGCGCCCACACCATGAAGCTCAGCACCGCGATCGAGCCGACCGCGTAGACCATCGAGTGGTAGCCGAACAGCGGCTTGCGCGCAAAGGACGGGATGATCTGGCTGACCACGCCAAAGGCCGGCAGGGCCATGATGTAGACCTCGGGGTGGCCGAAGAACCAGAACACATGCTGGTACAGCATCGGGTCGCCGCCGCCGGCGGCATTGAAGAAGTGGGTGCCGAAGTGGCGGTCGGTCAGCACCATGGTGACCGCGCCGGCCAACACCGGCATCACCGCCACCAGCAGATAGGCGGTGATCAGCCAGGTCCACGCGAACATCGGCATCTTCATCAGCGTCATGCCGGGGGCGCGCATGTTGAGGATGGTCACGATGATGTTGATGGAGCCCATGATGGACGACGCGCCCATGATGTGCATCGCGAAGATGCCCGCGTCCATGGACGGGCCCATCTGCAGCGTCAGCGGCGCGTAGAGCGTCCAGCCCGCGGCCGGGGCGCCGCCGGGCATGAAGAAGCTGCCCACCAGCATGATGGCCGCCGGGATCAGCAGCCAGAAGCTGAAGTTGTTCATCCGCGCGAAGGCCATGTCGCCCGCACCGATCTGCAGCGGGATCATCCAGTTCGCGAAGCCAACGAAGGCAGGCATGATGGCGCCGAACACCATGATCAGACCGTGCATGGTCGTGAACTGGTTGAACAGCTCCGGATTGAAGAACTGAAGGCCCGGCTTGAACAGTTCGGCGCGGATGCACAGAGCCAGGATGCCGCCGATCATCAGCATC
>JASLDQ010000333.1 GCA_030151505.1 Chromobacteriaceae bacterium | reverse complement strand
CGCAGGCCGGCGCGCCGACCATGCCGGTGCCGACGGTGTCGTCGTCCTTCGCGAACGAGCCGACATTGCGCGGATTTTCGTAGTGGTCAAGAACCTTGTCGCTATAATCCATGATTCAATAATCCAGATATTCGATGTCTTTCAGTCCGTGCGCGTGCCCAGATACTTCGTTCAGTGCGCAGCCCACTGGATGCTCGAGATGTCGATGCCGTCCTTGTGCATTTCCCACAGCGGCGACAGATCGCGCAGCTTCGCGATCTTGCTCTTCAGCAGGTTGATCACGAAATCGACGTCCTGTTCCGTGGTGAAACGGCCAACGGTGAAGCGGATCGAGCTGTGGGCCAGTTCGTCGTTGCGGCCCAAGGCGCGCAGCACGTAGGACGGCTCGAGGCTGGCCGAGGTGCAGGCCGAGCCGCTCGAGACGGCCAGGTCCTTGATCGCCATGATCAGGCTTTCGCCCTCGACGAAGTTGAAGCTGACGTTGAGGTTGTGCGGGACGCGGTGTTCGAGGTCACCGTTCAGGTAGACCTCCTCGATGTCCTGCAGGCCTTTCCACAGGCGGTCGCGCAGCGCGCGGATGCGCGCGGTTTCGGTCGCCATTTCCTCGCGGGCGAGGCGGAAGGCTTCGCCCATGCCGACGATCTGGTGGGTGGCCAGCGTGCCGGAGCGGAAGCCGCGCTCGTGACCGCCGCCGTGCATCTGCGCTTCGAGGCGCACGCGCGGCTTGCGGCGCACGTACAGCGCGCCGATGCCCTTGGGGCCGTACACCTTGTGAGCCGACAGGCTCATCAGGTCGACCTTGAGGCGGTCGAGATCGATCTCGACCTTGCCCGGCGCCTGGGTGGCGTCGACGTGGAAGATCACGCCCTTTTCGCGGCAGATTTCGCCGAGGCCGGCGATGTCCTGAATCACGCCGATCTCGTTGTTGACGAACATGACCGAGGCCAGGATGGTGTCCGGGCGGATGGCGTCGCGGAACTGCTCAAGCGAGATCAGGCCGTTTTCGGCCGGGGCCAGATAGGTGACTTCGAAGCCCTGGCGCTCCAGCTCGCGGCAGGTGTCGAGCACGGCCTTGTGCTCGGTCTTGACCGTGATGATGTGCTTGCCGCGGCTCTTGTAGAACTGCGCCGCGCCCTTGATGGCGAGGTTGTCGGATTCGGTCGCGCCGGAGGTCCAGACGATTTCCTTCGGGTCGGCGTTGATCAGCTTCGCCACTTCGGCTCGGGCGTTCTCGACCGCCTCTTCGGCGACCCAGCCGAAGGGGTGGGAGCGCGAGGCCGGGTTGCCGAACTGCTCGGTCAGGTAGGGGATCATTTTTTCCGCCACCCGCGGGTCGACCGGGGTGGTGGCCGAGTAGTCGAGGTAGATGGGAAGCTTCAGTTGGCTCATGACGAGACTCCAGGAAAGACCAGTATTTTATCGGCAATCAGGCAGCGGGGCGGTTGTCGTCGGCGCCGGGGCGCGGGCGGCGGGCGTCCAGCATCACGTTGGCCTCGGATTCCTTGGCGCGCTGCTTGTCCAGCAGGAGGCCAAGCGATTCGGCGGCCAGATAGGCGTAGATGGTGCGGTTGAGATCGGTCCACAGGTCGTGGGTCATGCAGCGGTGGTTGTCGTGGCAGTTTTCCTGCCCGCCACAGGAGGTCGCGTCCAGCGGTTCGTCCACGGCGACGATGATGTCGGCCACCGAAATGTCGTGCGGGGCCTTGGCCAGGCAATAGCCGCCGCCGGGGCCCCGCACGCTTTCCACCAGCTCGGCGCGGCGCAGCTTGCCGAACAGCTGCTCGAGGTAGGACAGGGAAATGCCCTGCCGCTCGCTGATGCCGGCCAGGGTGACCGGGCCGTTGTGCTGGCGCAGCGCCACGTCGAGCATGGCGGTGACGGCAAAGCGTCCCTTGGTAGTCAGTCGCATGATGGTCGCACGTGGGAATCTGTGATGGGCCGAGCTTATCTAAAACCGAGTAATTTAGTCAACTATTTGTCGGCCGGCGGTGCACGCCTCAATCCACGCTCTTGTTGAGCTTGTCCGGGTCGAAGGCGTCGGCGACTTTCTGCTCGCTTTCCACGTCGGCGCCGAGCTTTTCCAGCAGGGCGAGGATGTGGGCGATGCGCTTGTCGGTCATGGCGGAGTGATCGATCAATTCGTGCACGGCCTTGACCATCGGGTCGTTCATGTCGCGGCCGACGCCATAGGCGGCAAAGCGGGTGTCCGGGGTTTCGCCGCTGCGCGGCTCGACGATGCGGGCCGGGATGCCGACGGCGGTGCAGCCGGGCGGCACGTCCTTGACCACTACCGCGTTCGAGCCGACCTTGGCGCCGTCGTGCAGGGTGATGGGGCCGAGCACCTTGGCGCCGGCACCGATCACCACGCCGGTTTCCAGCGTGGGGTGGCGCTTGCCTTTCTGCCAGCTGGTGCCGCCCAGGGTGACGCCGTGATAGAGGGTGCAGTCGTCACCGATGACGGCGGTTTCGCCGATCACCACGCCCATGCCGTGGTCGATGAAGACGCGGCGGCCGATGGTGGCGCCGGGATGAATTTCGATGCCGGTGAGCACGCGCGCCAGGTGCGAGATGAAGCGCCCGGCCCACTTGAAGCCGCGCCGCCACAGGCCGTGCGACAACTGGTGCAGGGTGAGGGCGTGAAAGCCCGGATAACAGGTGATGACTTCCCAGGTGGAACGGGCGGCCGGGTCGCGGTCGAATACGCACTGGATGTTTTCGCGAAGGCGGGCAAACATGACGGGCCGGACAATGTCGTAAAGCCGAGCATTTTACTCGGAATAAACGGTCCCCACCACCCGCCGGCCGCCCCGGTGTGTGTGCTCGCAGGCCGGGACGGGAATGGTATGATCGTTCGTTTGTTTTCATGGCGGCGTCCGTCCGTAACCCGGCCCCGAGTCGTCGGTAGCTGCCTTTGCATCCGATCATCAAGGAATCCCGATCCATGACCCGCACCATCGTCATCAGCGGCACCGGCCTTTACACCCCGTCCGAATCCGCCAGCAACGAAGAACTCGTCAGCGCCTTCAACGCCTACGTGGCCGACTGGAACGCCGAGCACGCCGCCGCCATCGCCGCAGGCGAAGCCGAGCCGCTGGCCGAATCGTCGGCCGAGTTCATCGTCAAGGCATCCGGCATCAAGAGCCGCTATCTGGTCAACAAGAGCGGCGTGCTCGATCCCAAACGCATGACGCCGTTCATTCCCGAACGCAGCAACGACGAACTGTCGGTCCAGGCAGAGATGGCCGTGACCGCCGCGCGCGAAGCACTGGCCAATGCCGGCAAGACCGCCGCCGACATCGATCTGGTAATCGTCGCCTGCTCCAACCCGCAGCGCGCCTATCCGGCCGTGGCAATCGAAGTGCAACAGGCGCTGGGCTGCGCCGGCTTCGCCTTCGACATGAACGTCGCCTGCTCGTCGGCCACCTTCGGCATCGCCGCCGCCGCCGACATGGTGCGCGCCGGCACAGTGCGCGCCGCGCTGATGGTCAACCCGGAGATCTGCTCCGGCCAACTCAATTTCCGCGACCGCGACAGCCACTTCATCTTCGGCGACGCCTGCAGCGCGGTGGTGATCGAGTCGTCCGACACCGCCCGGGCCGGCGGCTACGAAATCCTCGGCACCAAGCTGGTGACGCAGTTCTCCAACAACATCCGCAACAATGCCGGCTACCTCAACCGCTGCGACGAATCCGGCATCGGCAAGATCGACAAGCTGTTCGTGCAGCAGGGCCGCAAGGTGTTCAAGGAGGTCTGCCCGATGGTGGCCGAGCACATCGAAACCCATCTGGCTGGCCTGAACATCGCCCCGGCCCAGGTCAAGCGCTTCTGGCTGCACCAAGCCAACCTGTCGATGAACCAGCTGATCTCCCGGCGCGTGCTGGGCCGCGAGGCGACCGCCGAAGAGGCGCCGGTGATCCTCGACCGCTACGCCAACACCAGCTCGGCCGGCTCCATCATCGCCTTCCACCTGCACCACGACGGCATGGCCGCCGGCGACATCGGCGTGATCTCGTCCTTCGGTGCCGGCTATTCGGTCGGCAGCGTGGTGGTTCGGCAGCGCTGACCGGCCGGCTACGTCCGCCAGACGCAAAAAGGCCCCGGCAGCTGCCGGGGCCTTTTTGTTTTGCCGGGACGCTGTTCAGGCGATCGCGCGCGGTGCCAAGGCGTGCAGCATCTGCGCCAGCACCTTGGGGTTGGCGGCGACGATGTCGCCCGATTCCAGCCAGCCCTGCTCGCCGTACAGGTCGGTGACGATGCCGCCCGCTTCCTGCACGATCAGGCTGCCCGCGGCGATGTCCCACGGCTTGAGGTTGAGTTCCCAGTAGCCGTCGACGCGGCCGCAGGCGACGTAGCACAGGTCCAGCGCGGCCGAGCCTTCGCGGCGCACGCCGGCAGTTTTCCTGATCATGTCGGCGAACTGGCCCAGGTAGGTGTCGAGGTAGCTGACGTCGGTGTAGGGGAAGCCGGTGGCGACCAGGCTATCGGCGAGCGAGATGCGCTTGCCGACGCGGATGCGGCGGTCGTTGAGGAAGGCGCCGGCGCCCTTGCTGGCGGTGAACAGGTCGTTGCGGTTGGGGTCGTACACCACGGCCTGGGTGATCTGGCCCTTGTGGGCCAGCGCGATCGACACGCAGTAGTGCGGATAGCCGTGCAGGTAGTTGGTGGTGCCGTCGAGCGGATCGATGATCCATTCGAACTCGGCGGTGTCGCGGCCTTGGCGGCCGGACTCTTCGGCTAGAATGGCGTGATCAGGATAGGCGTCCCGGATGATGTCGATGATGGCGGCTTCGGCGGCACGGTCGACGTCGCTGACGAAGTCGTTGTGCTGCTTGGTCTCGGTGCGGATGATGTCGAGGTTGTTCGACGCGCGCTGGATGACGTTGGCGGCACGACGGGCGGCCTTCACCGCGATGGTCAGCATCGGATGCATGTGGGGAAACCTTCCTGTTTTGTTAAAGCGGTGCTCGTCCCGCTGTCGGATGTCGACGGCGAGGGGCGGGCACTATCAATCTGGTCAATGAACGAAAAGACCCGAAGTCGTGCTTCGGGCCTTTTATGAATGGCGCGATTCTAGCGCAGAATGTCCCATGTCGAAACCCGAAGTCCCTGATTTTTTGAAGAACATCCGCGTCGTGCTGGCCCGTCCCTCGCATCCGGGCAATATCGGCGCGACCGCCCGCGCGATGAAGACGATGGGCATCACCCGGCTGTATCTGGTGTCGCCCAAATCCTTTCCCGACGAGCAGGCGACCACGCTGGCCTCCGGCGCGGCCGACGTGCTGGAGCGCGCGGTGGTGGTCGACACGCTCGATGCCGCGCTCGAGGGCGTGACGCTGGCCGCCGCGCTCACCAGTCGCCGGCGCGAGATCAGCACGCCGCTGGCGGTGCCGCGCGAGGCCTGCGCCGACCTGTTGGTGGCAGCCAAATCCGGCCAGCAGGTGGCGCTGGTATTCGGCAACGAGACCTTCGGTCTGAGCATCGACGAGATCATCCGCTGCAATCTGCTGGTGACGATCAACGGCAATCCCGATTACTTCTCGCTCAATCTGGCGCAGGCAGTGCAGGTGATGTGCTACGAGCTGTTCAGCCAGCTGGACGCGCCGCTCGACCACCTGCTGACCGACGTCGAACCGGCCACCCGCGACGAGGTGGAAGGCCTTTATGGCCACCTGGAACGCACGCTGGACGGCATCGGCTTTTTCGAGCGCCGCAACGGCGAGCGGCTGATGCGGCGCTTCCGTTCGTTGTTCGACCGCGCCCGCCTGCAGCGCGAGGAAATCGACATCCTTCGCGGGGTGCTCAAGCAGGTCGAGCGCCGGCGCGGCGACCACTGAAAGGCCGCCGTCCGCTTCCGGCCATGCCATGAACCGTCCTTCTCCATCCGATCCCGCCGCCCTCCTCGCCGATCTGCTGACGCAATTGCGCCAGCAACCGGTGCG
>JASLDQ010000309.1 GCA_030151505.1 Chromobacteriaceae bacterium | reverse complement strand
CACTGGCCGACAAGTACAACGCCGTGCTGATTTTCGACGAAGTGCAGACCGGCGTCGGCCGCAGCGGTTCGCTGTACGCCTATATGGAATACGGCGTCACGCCCGACCTGCTGTCCAGCGCCAAATCGCTTGGCGGTGGCTTCCCCATCGGCGCGATGCTGACTACCGCCCGGATCGCGGCCAGCTTCGTGGTTGGCACCCACGGCTCCACTTACGGCGGCAACCCGCTGGCGACCGCAGTGGCCGAGCGTGTGCTCGACGTGGTCAATACGCCGGAAGTGCTGGCCGGCGTGCGGGCCAAGTCCGCGCGCTTCAAGGCCGGGCTAGAGGTGATCAATGCCGAGTTCGGCCTGTTCAGCGAAATCCGCGGCATGGGCCTGCTCTTGGGGGCGGTGCTGAAGGACGCCTACGCCGGGCGCGCCAAGGATGTGGTCAAGGCCGCCGAGGCCCAGGGCCTGCTGGTGCTGGTGGCCGGCGGCAACGTCGTGCGCTTCGCGCCATCGCTGGTCATTCCCGATGCCGACATCGATGCGGGCATGGCCCTGCTCAAGGCTGCGGTGGCACAGGTCGCCCAACAGTAAATCCCGCCGACGGCGCCGAACCCGGCGCCGTTTTTCCGACTTCAGGAGATGCATCATGATGCTGGTCAGGCCTGCCCGGATGGCGGATTTGCCGGCGCTCGAGCGCTTTGCGCTGGAAAGCGGCGTTGGGGTCACCAGTCTGCCGAACGACCGCGAACGGCTGTTCGACCGCATCCGCCGCTCGATCGAGTCGTTTGCGGCGGAGGTCGACCATCATGGCGAAGAGGTCTATCTCTTCATTCTGGAAGAGGACGGCGAGGTGCAGGGCACGGCGGCCCTGGTCGCCAGCGCCGGCATCGACGAGCCGTTCTACAACTACCGCAACGAGACCCTGGTCCATGCCAGCCCCAGCCTGAAGGTCAACAACCGGGTGCATGCGCTGACCATGTGCCACGATCTCACCGGTGAAACCCAGCTGGGCGGCTTCCACGTTACCCCGGCCGCGCGCAACGGCGCGGCGGCCGAATTGCTGTCGCGCGCCCGGCTGATGTATGTCGCCAGCCACCGCTCGCGCTTTTCCAACTGCTTTATCTCCGAGATGCTGGGTTGGAGCGACGAGAACGACCAGTCGCCGTTCTGGGACGAGATCGGCCGGCGCTTCTTTCACATGGACTACGCCGAGGCGGTCCATCTGATCAGCGTCAAGTCAAAAACCTTTGTCGCCGAGCTGATGCCGACCTACCCGATCTACGTGCCGCTGCTGTCCGATGCGGCGCAGCAGGTGATCGGCCAGATCCACCCCGAGGCGGAAGTCCCGTTCTCGATCCTGATCGCCGAAGGTTTCGAGGCGGACAACTACCTGGACATTTTCGACGGCGGGCCGGTGCTGACGGCCAAGGCCGGCGAAATCCGCACCATTGCCGACAGCCGCGTCGCCAGGGTCGACATCGAGCCGGTCCTGCCCGTGGCCTCATCTCTCTACCTGCTGTCCAACCAGCAGTCGACGGATTTCATCACCACCCTGGCCCCGGCCTGGGTGAGGGAGCACAAGGTCTGGCTGACGCCTGACGTGGCCGAGGCCTTGCAGGTCGGACCGGGTGACGGCATCCGCGTGATTCCGTTTCTGGCCGGCAGGAGGGACGCCGCATGATGCTCATCCGTCCGATCAGGCTCGACGACCTGCCGGCCTTGCTGCGGCTGGCCACCAAAACCGGTGTGGGTGTGACCAGCCTGCCGCCCAACGAAGACCGACTGTCGCGCCGCATCCAGCGCTCCTGCCTGTCCTTTGCAGGCCAGCTCGACCGTGCCGATCAGGGTTATCTCTTCGTGCTGGAAGACACCGACACCGGCAGCGTGGCCGGTATCTGCGGCATCGAAGCGGCGGTCGGGCTGAAGGAGCCCTGGTACAACTACCGGGTCGGCACCATCGTGCATGCCTCGCAGGAGCTGGGCATCTACAGCCGGCACGAAACCCTGTTCCTGTCCAACGACCATACCGGCATGTCCGAGTTGTGCTCGCTGTTTCTCGATCCTGACTATCGCGGCAACCGCAACGGTCCGCTGCTGTCCAGAAGCCGCTTCATGTTCATGGCGCAGTTCCCGCAGCTGTTCGCCCCCACGGTGATTGCCGAGATGCGCGGCGTGTCCGATGCCAATGGCCGCTCGCCGTTCTGGGACGCGCTGGGGCAGCATTTTTTCAGCCTCGATTTTGCCCACGCCGACTACCTGACCGGGGTCGGCGAAAAGGCCTTCGTCGCCGAGCTGATGCCGAAATACCCGGTCTACTTCGATTTCCTGCCGCCCGAGGCGCAAGCGGTCATCGGGAAGGTCCACGACAACACCCGTCCGGCGCTGGCCATGCTGGAAAGCGAAGGCCTGCACTTCGAGGGCTATGTCGATATCTTCGACGCCGGTCCCACCATCCAGGCGCACCTGACCGAGTTCAGAGCGGTCAAGGAAAGCCGGCTGTTGCCGGCCCGGATTGGCGACCCGCTGCCGGCGGGGGCGGTCTGCCGGTGGCTGGTGTCGAATACCGAGATGGACAATTTCCGGGTGATTCTGGTCGACGGCCCGTTGCCGGCGGAAATCGACGATTTGGCCCTCACGCCGGTTCAGGCTGCCGCGCTCGGCGTCGAGGCTGGCGAGCCCATCCGCGCGGTCACCCTGGCCGCCAAGGAAGGAAAAAGCATATGAGTTCGGATTTGTTTATCGATGGCCGCTGGCTGGAAGGGGCTGGCCAGCATATGCAATCCTTCGATCCGGGCTGCGGCGAGCCGGTATGGGAGGGCTGCGCGGCCGATCCGGATCAGGTCGACACTGCGGTAGGCGCTGCCCGCACGGCGTTCCGCCATTGGTCGCAACGCCCGTTTGCCGAGCGCGAGGCCGTCTGTCGCCGCTTTGCCGAACTGCTGAAACAACAGCAGGAAACGCTGGCCGGCGTCATCGCGCAGGAAACCGGCAAACCGCATTGGGAGGCGCTGACCGAGGTCGGCAGCATGATCGGCAAGATCGACATCTCGGTGCGCAGCCATCAGGAACGTAGCGGAGAGAAGGCCGGGCCGGTGGGTGATGCCACCGCCGTGCTGCGTCACCGCCCGCATGGCGTGGTGGCGGTGTTCGGGCCGTACAATTTTCCCGGCCATCTGCCCAATGGCCATATCGTGCCGGCGCTGCTGGCGGGCAATACGGTCGTCTTCAAGCCATCCGAGCTGACGCCGTGGACGGCGCAGGAGACAGTGAAGTTGTGGCAACAGGCGGGCCTGCCCGCCGGGGTGCTCAATCTGTTGCAGGGGGCCAAGGGAACCGGCATCGCGCTGGCGGAACATCCCGGCCTCGACGGCCTGTTCTTTACCGGCAGTTCCGCGACCGGCCAGTTGCTGCACCGCAATTTCGGCGGCCAGCCGGAGAAAATCCTCGCGCTGGAAATGGGCGGCAACAATCCGCTGATCGTGGCCGACACCACCGAACTGGACGCGGCGGTCTATCACACCGTTTTTTCCGCCTTCGTCTCCGCCGGCCAACGCTGCACCTGCGCGCGTCGCCTGCTGGTGCCGCAGGGCGGATTCGGCGACCGCTTCGTCGCGCGCCTGCTCGACGTGGCGGGCCGGTTGCGGGCAGGGCGCTGGGATGACGAGCCTCAGCCGTTTTTGGGATCGCTGATCTCGCAGGCGGCGGCCGACGCACTGCTCGAGGCCCAGTCCCGCTTGCAGGCGCTGGGAGGAAAGTCCCTGCTGGAAATGCGTCGTCTGCATGAGAATGCGGCGATTCTCACGCCCGGTATCATCGACGTCAGCCAGGTGCAGGCGCGGCCGGACGAGGAGTATTTCGGACCCTTGCTGCAGCTGATCCGCTATGCCGACTTCGACGAAGCCGTCGCCGTCGCCAACGACACCCGTTTCGGCCTCGCCGCCGGCGTGCTGGCGGATGACCGGGCTTTGTACGAACGCTTTTTGCGCGAAAGCCGCGCCGGCATCGTCAACTGGAACAAACCGCTGACCGGTGCCTCGAGCGCTGCACCATTCGGAGGCATCGGCGCCAGTGGCAACCACCGCCCGAGTGCCTATTACGCCGCCGACTACTGCGCCTATCCGGTGGCGTCGCTCGAGGCGGATGCGCTGGCGCTGCCGGCCCAACTCAATCCGGGGGTGACGCTCTGATGGCTTGCGAAATCAATTTCGACGGGCTGGTCGGTCCGACCCACAACTATGCCGGGCTGTCCTTCGGCAACGTTGCGTCCACCGGCCACGCCCGCGCGGTATCCAACCCGAAGCTGGCCGCCCTGCAAGGGCTGGCCAAGATGAAGGCGCTGGCCGATCTGGGGTTTCGCCAGGGCGTGTTCGCCCCACACGAGCGGCCGGCCATCGCCGAATTGCGCCGGCTAGGCTTTGGCGGCAGTGACGCCGAGGTGCTGGCCGGCGCGGCCCGCGAAGCACCGGCCATTCTGGCGGCCTGTTGCAGCGCATCGCCGATGTGGACGGCCAACGCCGCTACCGTCAGCCCATCGGCCGATACAGCCGACGGCCGGGTGCACTTCAGTCCCGCCAACCTCAACAACAAATTTCACCGCTCGATCGAACATCCGACTACCCGGCGCCTGCTGACGGCGATGTTTCCGGACGAGAGCCGCTTCGTCGTGCACGAGGCGCTACCAGCGCAGATGCATTTCGGCGACGAGGGCGCGGCCAACCATACCCGTTTTGCCGCCGCCTACGATGCGCCGGGGGTCGAGCTTTTCGTCTTTGGTGCATCCGCGTTCGATACGCGCTATCCCGGTCCCGCCCGCTTTCCGGCCCGCCAGACCCTGGAGGCCAGCCAGGCCGTCGCCCGCCGCCATGGCCTGCGGTCCGACAGGGTGGTCTATGCGCAACAAGACCCGGCAATCATCGATGCCGGCGTTTTCCATAACGACGTGATTTCAGTAGGAAATCTCAATGTTCTGTTCCATCACCAGCATAGTTTTTTGGATCAGGCTCGAGTGCTGGATGAAATCACTGCCAAACTCGAACAAGTAGGTGGCAGGTTTTTTGCTATCAGTGTTCCTGCAGCAGATGTGTCGGTGGCGGACGCCATCAGAAGCTATCTTTTCAATAGTCAGCTGCTGGCGCGGCCGGATGGACGGATGCTGCTGGTGGTCCCGGAGGAGTGCAGGGCGGTTCCCGCGGTCT
>JASLDQ010000074.1 GCA_030151505.1 Chromobacteriaceae bacterium | reverse complement strand
GAGGCGGGTGTGGGCATCGCGGCAATCCGGGAGGCATTGGACTGAGGATAGCCGAGTTGCCCGGGCGGGGGCGAGGAGAGGGCTTGGCCGGAGCGGCATCCGGTTCCGGCGCGGCGGGCGAAGCTGCTGCGTTGCGATTGGGCGCGCGCTTGTCATTCCGCCGATGCCGCACCCGGTCTGAGTGGCAAGGCCGCCATGGCGCGCGGGTTGTTCCGGATGGGGAGACTGTCCCGGTGGATGGTGCCGGGGCTTGCTTGCGGGGCTCAGGCAAGTTGCCATGCCTTGAACAGCAGGCTGGCGGCGACCAGCATCAGGATGGCAGCGAAACCGTGCTGGACCTGTCCCTGCGTCAGCCGGTGGATCAGCCGGCGCCCCAGCAGCATGCCAGCCAGCGTGGCGGCAAGGAAGGGCAGGGTTACGGCCGGCGGCAGGGCTGCGCCGTGCAGGAGCGCGGTCGCGACGCCGCCGCTGCTCACCAGCGCGACGACCAGCAGGGAGGTGGCGACGATGCCGTGCATCGATAGCGGGGTGAAGCGGCGCAGGGCCGGCACGATGACGAAGCCGCCGCCCACGCCGAGCATCCCGGTCAGGAGGCCGGTGACGGCGCCGATGCCGGCGAAGAGGGCGATGCTGGTCGGGGTCCAGTTGAAGCGGCCGGTGTCCGGGTGCAGGCTGCAGAGCGCTCGTGTGCTGGTGCCGTTGCCGCCTTGGCCGCGCAGCAGCCGGGCGGCCGCGATCAGCATGACCAGCGCGAACAGGCCGAGCAAAAGAGGCTGCGGCAGCAGGTGGGCGATCTGCATGCCCGGCGAGGTGAACGGCACGCCCGCCAGCATCATCAGAAAAGCGGCGCGGTAGCGCACCAGCCGGTGGCGAAAGCCTTCCCATGTGCCGAGCGCCGCGCCGGCCGCGACGGCGATCAGGGCGATGGGGCTGACTTGCTGGAGCTGCCATCCGGTGGCGCTCATCAACGCCGGGACGGCCAGGATTCCGCCGCCGGCCCCGGTCAGCCCCAAGGTCAGGCCAACTGCGATGCCGCCTGCTATAAGCAGAAACATCCGGATTTCCTCGTGCATGCATTCAATGTTGACAAATATATTATATTAATATGTATATTGTTAACGAAGAATATTTACCACCGGGAAGGGGGAGCGATGCAAGCCGAAGTGCAAGCGTTTTTCGATGAGGCCACGAGTACGATCAGCTACGTGGTATATGACCAGCCGGGAGGACGGGCTGCGATTGTCGATCCGGTGTGGGATTACGATGCCAAATCCGGCCGGACCGGCACGGCTTCGGCCGATGCACTGATCGCGTTCGTGCGGGCGCAGGCGCTGACGCTGGACTGGATTCTGGAAACCCACGCCCATGCGGATCACCTGTCGGCGGCCCAGTACCTCAAGCGGGAGCTGGGCGGACGTATCGCGATCGGTGCGCGCATTCGACAGGTGCAGGCGGTGTTCGGCAAGCTGTTCAATCTGGAAAACGGCTTCGCGACAGACGGCTCGCAGTTCGACCATCTGTTCGAGGACGGGGAAAGCTTCGCGGTTGGCGCTTTGGCGGCTCGCGCCTTGTTCGTGCCGGGGCATACGGCGGCGGACATGGCTTACCAAATCGGTGGGGCGGTGTTTGTCGGCGACACGCTGTTCATGCCCGACATCGGTTCGGCCCGTTGCGATTTTCCCGGCGGGGATGCGTCGACCTTGTACCGGTCGGTGCAGCGGTTGTTGTCGATGCCTGACGAGACGGTCTTGTTCTTGTGTCACGACTATCCGCCCGGCGGTCGTGCGCCGGCATGGCGGACCACGGTAGGAGAGCAGCGCCGGCACAACATCCACCTGAACGAACGAATCGGCGAGGCCGACTTCGTGCGGATACGGCAGGCGCGGGATGCGACGCTGGCGATGCCGGTGTTGCTCCTGCCAGCGGTACAGGTGAACATCCGCGCGGGCGCTTTGCCGCCGGCCGAAGCCAACGGCGTGGCCTATCTGAAGATTCCGCTGAATGCGTTGTGAGGGCCGGGCTGATTGATGCATCCCGGCCTGAGCGTCAACCGGCCTGACGGCGCTCCAGCGGGCATACCAGCGGCATGAACTGTCGGGTGGCGAGGTCATAGCCGTGCAGGGCGCCGTCGCGGATGTCGAAATACCAGCCGTGCAGGGTGAGGTTGCCGGCTTCGACTCGTTCGCGCAGCCACGGGTAGGTCAGCAGGTTGTCGAGCGACACGAGGATGGAGGAGCGCTCGGCGATGGCGAGCTGGGAGGCCGCGTCGCAGTCCTGATAGTGTTCCAGCACATGTTCGCGCACCGGCGCGGCGATCGACAGCCACTTGTCCAGATAGCCGGCCGGCTTGGTGTTCTTGCTTTCCATCAGCTTCTGGATGCCGCCGCAGCAGGCGTGACCGAGCACGATGATGCGTTCGACCTTGAGGCTGAGGACGGCGAATTCGAGCGCGGCCGATACGCTGTGGTGGGTATTGTTTTCCTGGTCTTCGCAGGGCGGAACCAGATTGGCGACGTTGCGGACGACAAACAGTTCGCCGGGTTCGCAGCCGGTCAGCATGACCGGATCCACGCGCGAGTCGGAACAGCCGATGATGAGGGTGCTGGGGCTCTGGCCGTGCTTCAGTTCGTCGAAAAGCTCGGATTCCTGTCCGAAGTAGTTCTCCTGAAAGCGGCGAAAGCCGGCCAGAAAACGCTGGATGGTTTGCATGCAGTCTCCGTTGACCGCTCGGCCACGCTCGCTCCGTCCTCCGCGGGGCGGAAAGGGCAAGTGTGTGGACATGGCGGCATGTTGTTGCAGGTTGCCGGCCGTCATGGCGGGGCCGGCTGATACGAAATGGTTGGGCCTTGAATCCGTCGGCGTCGCTGCCGATAACCCCCGGCTGTCGGGGCGCATTGCGGTGGGCAGGAGGAGCGCCGATTCGGGGCAAAACGGCCCGGATGGACGAATTGTAAGCGCATCGGCTGCGCTTGGTGGAGGAAAGATGGCCTCCCGGCGACTATTCAAGTCGGCGCGCCACATGCAGAATGCAGGTTCTTAACCAGATCGATTTCAACTGCATGGGCAACAAACCAACTCGCAT
>JASLDQ010000245.1 GCA_030151505.1 Chromobacteriaceae bacterium | reverse complement strand
GGTTGCCGAATTCGGCCAGATAGACACCGGCGAGGATGCCGATGGGCGTGCCGATCAGCGTGCCGAAGATGGTCATCAGCAGGCTGCCGTAAATGGCGTTGGCCAGGCCGCCGGTGCTGCCGGGGGGCGGCGTGCTCTGGGTGAACAGGGCGGTCGACACCCCGCCCAGACCGTTGAGCAGCAGGGTGTAGAGAATCCACACCAGCCAGAACAGGCCGAAGGCGACCGTCAGCATCGACATGGTGAGGTTGAAGTAGTTGACGAAGCGGCGGCGCCGGTAGAGTGCGTTGTTCATGGGGTCTGGGTCCGCTTAGCTTTGTTTGCCTTCGCCCTGTTTGAGGCGCAGCAGCAGGAGTTTGGACAGCGAGAGCACCACAAAGGTGATGAAGAACAGGATCAGGCCGAGTTCGATCAGCGAGGCCATGTAGAGCTTGCCGTCGGCTTCGGCGAATTCGTTGGCGAGCGCCGAGGCGATCGACTGGCCGGCTTCGAACAGGCCGGGCGAGAGCTGGTAGGCGTTGCCGATGACGAAGGTGACGGCCATGGTCTCGCCCAGTGCGCGGCCGAGGCCGAGCATGACGCCGCCGATCACGCCTGTTTTGGTGTAGGGCAGCACGACGTAGCGGACCACTTCCCAGGTCGTGGCGCCCAGCCCGTAGGCGGATTCCTTGAACATCGGCGGGACGACTTCGAACACGTCACGCATCACCGAGGCGATGAAGGGGATGATCATGATGCCGAGGATGAGGCCGGCGGTCAGCATGCCGATGCCCATCGGGACGCCCTGGAACAGCGGGCCGAAGATGGGAAGCGGACCGAGGGTGTCGATCATCCACGGCTGGATGTGATCGGAGAAGAAGGGGGCGAACACGAACAGGCCCCACATGCCGTAGATGATGGAGGGAATGCCGGCCAGAAGTTCGATGGCGATGCCAAGCGGTCGGCGCAGCAGCGGCGGGCACAGTTCGGTCAGGAACACGGCGATGCCGAAGGAAACGGGGACGCCGATGAGCAGCGCAATGGTCGAGGTGACCAGCGTGCCGAAAATCGGGGCGAGGGCGCCGAAGTCTTCCGCGACCGGATCCCAGGTGGCGTTGCTCAGGAAGCCGAAGCCGAATTTCTGGATGGCTGGCATGGCACCGATCAGCAGCGAACACAGAATGCCGATCAGGAGGGCCAGGACAAGGAAGGCGAAGCAGCGCGTGGCGACGCGGAAGATCTGGTCGAGCCTCCGCTGGAACGCGAGCGAGCGTTCGAGCTGGTTGAGTTCCATGGATTTTCTCGGGGTGGACGAGATAAAAAGCCGGGGAGGATAGCTCCCCGGCTTCTACCGCTCAATGTCTTTCTGAAACAATATTGTAATGCAGAGTCGCGGTATGGTGATCCCGGGAGATCAAGTTCTTACTTCCACAGAGCCTTGCCGCTGGCGTCGGTGATAGAGTTCTTCCAGTGGTCGCGGATCAGCTTTTGCACATTGGCCGGCAGCGGGATGTAGTCGAGGTCCAGCGCGGTTTTGCTGCCTTCGCTGTAAGCCCAGTCGAAGAACTTGAGCGACTCGACGGTTTGGGCCGGCTGGTCCGCCTTCTTGTGCATCAGGATGAAGGTGGCGGCGGTGATCGGCCAGCTGGTCTTGCCCGGCTGGTTGGTGAGGATCTGGTAGAAACCGTCCTTGGACGACCAGCTGGCATTGCCGGCTGCCGCCTTGAAGCTTTCTTCGCTCGGGGCGACGAACTGGCCGCTGGCGTTCTTCACCTGAGCATAGGCAATGTTGTTCTGCTTGGCGTAGACGTACTCGACGTAGCCGATCGAGCCCTTGAGCTTGGTCACGTAGTTGGCGACGCCTTCGTTGCCCTTGCCACCGACGGTCTTGCCCGGCCAGTTGACCGCGGTGTTTTCACCGACCTTGGCTTTCCAGTCCGGCGAAACCTTGGACAGGTAGTTGGTGAACACGAAGGTGGTGCCCGAGCCGTCGGAACGGCGAACCGGGTAAATGCCGCTGTCGGGCAGGTTGACGCCCGGGTTGATCTGGCGGATGGCCGGATCGTTCCACTTGGTGATCTTGCCCAGGTAAATGTCGGCCAGCACCGGGCCGGTCAGCTTGAGCTGGCCGGCAGCGACGCCGGGCACGTTGAAGACCGGCACCACGCCGCCGACGACGGTCGGGAACTGGATCAGGTCTTCTTTCGCCAGTTCTTCCGGCTTGAGCGGCATATCGGATGCACCGAAATCGACGGTCTTGGACTTGATCTGCTTGATGCCGCCGCCGGAACCGATCGACTGGTAGTTCATGCCGGTGCCGGTCTTGTGCTTGTAGGACTCGGCCCATTTGGCGTACAGCGGGTAGGGGAAAGTCGCGCCGGCGCCGGTGATGTTGGCTGCGCTGGCGTAACCGGTCAGCAGAGTACCTGCCATGGTGGCCGCGGCGGCCAGGCGGATCGTCAATTTCATCAGATCAAACTCCCGTTGGAATGAACCAGAATGTCTGGATAGGGTGCATGGTAGGGTGATCCGATTGCAGAAATATTACAAATCCCGTTCGTCCGGCCGACGGACGGGTGGCTGATCGCGGGCAAATTGCGCGCGGTCATACTTCTTATATAATGCCGCTCCCAAAATCAGAGCCCGGAGGGCTACATGGTCAAATTGGTAATCGGCAACTGGAAAATGCATGGGCGCCAGGCTTCCAATTCGGCCTTGCTGGACGAATTGCTGGCCGCCCCGTGCTGCGACGCTGTCAATGTGGCGGTGGCCGTCCCGTCGGCGTACCTCGGGCAGATCGGGGTCAGGCTCGCAGGGCACCGGATGGGGCTGGCGGCGCAGGATGTCAGCCGTTTTGCCGAGGACGGCGCGTTTACCGGGGAAGTATCGGCTGCCATGCTGGCCGATATG
>JASLDQ010000201.1 GCA_030151505.1 Chromobacteriaceae bacterium | reverse complement strand
CCCCTTCTGGATCAGCGCCTCGATCGAGATCGAGTGGTCGGCCAGGAGGCGGGTGATGTCGGCCAGCACGCACGGCTTGTCGGCCACGGTCACGCGCAGGTAGTAGCTCGATTCGACTTCGTCGATCGGCAGGATGGGCAGGTCGACCAGTTGGTCCGGCTGGAATGCGAGATGCGGCACGCGGTGTTCCGGGTCGGAGGTGGCCAGACGGGTGACGTCGACCAGATCGGCCACTACGGCGGAAGCGGTCGGCAGGCTGCCGGCGCCGGCGCCGTAGTACAGGGTCGCGCCGACGGCATCGCCCTTGACCAGCACGGCGTTCATCACGCCGTCGACGTTGGCGATCAGGCGCTTGGCCGGAATCAGGGTCGGATGTACGCGCAGCTCCACGCCGTTGGCGGCGCGGCGGGTGATGCCCAGGAGCTTGATGCGGTAGCCCAGTTCCTCGGCGTACTTGATGTCGCGGGCATCGAGCTTGCTGATGCCTTCGAGGTAGGCCTTGTCGAACTGCATCGGGATGCCGAAGGCGATGGCCGACATGATGGTCAGTTTGTGCGCGGCGTCCTGCCCTTCGATGTCGAAGGTCGGATCGGCTTCAGCGTAGCCCAGGCGCTGGGCTTCGGCCAGCACGTCGGCGAAGGCCGCGCCCTTGTCGCGCATTTCGGACAGGATGAAATTGGAGGTGCCGTTGATGATGCCGGCGATCCACTCGATCCGGTTGGCGGTCAGACCCTCGCGCAGTGCCTTGATGATGGGAATGCCGCCGGCCACGGCCGCTTCGAAGGCGACGATCACGCCCTTCTCCTGCGCGCGGGCGAAGATTTCGTTGCCGTGCTCGGCGAGGAGTTTTTTGTTGGCGGTGACGACGTGCTTGCCGTTGTCGATCGCCAGCAGCACCAGTTCCTTGGCAATGCCGGTGCCGCCGATCAGCTCGACCACGATGTCGATGTCGGGGTTGGTCGCGACCAGCTTGGCGTCGGCCACCACGTCCACGTCGTCGCCGACGATTTCACGGGCCTTGGCGACGTCCAGGTTGGCGGCCATCTTCAGCACGATGGCGCGGCCGGCGCGGCGGCTGATTTCCTCGGCGTTGCGCTTCAATACGGTGGCGGTACCGCCACCGACTGTCCCCACTCCCATGATGCCAACATTGATCGGCTTCATTGCCTTCTCCAGTTCAATTTACAGTTCATAAGACGCGAAAACAGGGAGGCGCATCTGATGACGCGCCTCCCGCTTTGAATTTGCTTATCCAACCTTGTGAGCAGAGCACCGCACCAGACAAGCGCCGGGTCGGCGCGTGCGGCACGCAGGCTTACCGCGGAGCGAACTCCCCCGTCCCGTGACGGCGGCGATAGCCTTCGAGGAAGCGCGCGACGCGGTTAAGCGCCTCCTCCAGATCATCCATGTTGGGAAGAAATACCACGCGGAAGTGGTCCGGCGCAATCCAGTTGAACCCGCTGCCCTGCACCAGCAGCACGCGCTGTTCCGTCAGGAGTTCCAGAATGAACTGCTGGTCGTCCTTGATCGGGTATACCGCCGGGTCCAGCCGCGGGAACATGTACAGCGCGCCGTCCGGCTTGACGCAGCTGACGCCGGGAATTTCGTTGAGCATTCTCCAGGCCAGATCGCGCTGGCGGGTCAGGCGCCCGCCGGGGCCGACCAGGTCGTTGATCGACTGGTAGCCGCCCAGCGCGGTCTGGATCGCGTACTGCGCCGGCACGTTGGCGCACAGGCGCATCGACGCCAGCATGTTCAGCCCCTCGATATAGCTCTTGCCGCGCATCTTGTCGCCCGACACCACCATCCAGCCGGCGCGGTAGCCAGCGGCGCGATAGTTCTTGGACAGGCCGTTCATGGTGATGACCAGCAGGTCGGGCGCCATCGATGCGATGGAGGTGTGGGTCACGCCGTCGTACAGCACCTTGTCGTAGATTTCGTCGGCGTAGATGATCAGGCCGAACTCGCGCGCGACCTTGACGATTTCCTGCAACACCGCATCCGGGTAGACCGCGCCGGTCGGATTGTTCGGGTTGATGATGACGATGGCGCGGGTGTTGGGCGTGATCTTGGCGCGGATGTCGGCGACGTCCGGGTACCAGTTCTGTTGTTCGTCGCACACATAGTGCGTGGCGGTGCCGCCGGCGAGACTGACCGCGGCGGTCCACAAGGGATAGTCCGGCGCCGGCACCAGCACTTCGTCCCCGGCATCCAGCAGGGCCTGCATCGCCATCACGATCAGCTCGGACACGCCGTTGCCGATGTAGATGTCCTCCACCGTCACGCCCGGAATCTTCTTTTCCTGGGTGTAGTGCATGATCGCCTTGCGCGCGGCAAACAACCCCTTCGAGTCCGAGTAGCCCGACGCCTGCGGCAGGTTGAGGATCATGTCCTGCATGATCTCTTCCGGCGCGAGAAAACCGAACGGCGCAGGATTGCCGATGTTGAGCTTGATGATGCGCTGGCCGTCTTCTTCCATCTGCTTGGCGCGGTCGAGCACCGGGCCGCGGATGTCGTAGCAGACGTTGTCGAGCTTCTTGGACTTCTGGATCGGGTTCATCGGGTTGGCTTTCTGGGCAGTGGCGATGGATGCGGGCAAGGAAGGGGATACGCTCTGGCGCTGTGACGCCTGGCGAGCCTGCTGTTTCTGCTGTGACGGATCGAATCCGTCCGCCAGCAGGCGGCGGGCGCCCTGCGCCCCGACGCGGGCAGTGTCGAGATCGACCTTGGGATAAACCCCGAGCGCCAGCACTTTTTCCTTGCCGGCAAAACGGTATTTGAGCCGCCAGTACTTGGCACCGTTGGGCTTGATCAGCAGGTAAAGGCCGCCGCCGTCGAACAGCTTGCGGTCGCGACTGTCGGGGCGGGCCTCACGGACCAGTTGCGGGGTCAATTCCATTTTTGGGGGTACAAAATATCAATGAGCACAATCACAATATACCCCTCGCATTCCGACAGCTCAAGACGGGATACCGACAAAATATACCCCCAAATCTCATCCTGGCCACCTTCTATCGCCCAGCAGACCTTTGCCTGCCACGCCGCCAGAGCAGCGGCGCGTCACCCGCGACACGGGCCGGGTATAATTCCGGCACAGCCCCCAGGCGAGAACTACCGATGAAGATGCATCTGCACCAGAGCAGCCAGAACCTGTTCACCTCCTATGGCGACGACTTTGTCGCGATCAACCAGCAACAATATCGTCACCCTTTGCTCGTTACCGCCACCACCCTGCAGGAGTGGGACGTCACCGACTTCGACGCCCTCACGCCCGACCATTTTGCCGCCCTGCTGCAACACCAGCCCGAGGTCGTGCTGCTCGGCACCGGCCAACGCCAGCGCTTCCCTCATCCGCGCCTGTGGGCGGCTCTGGCCGAAGCCCGCATCGGCTTTGAAGTAATGACCACCCCGGCGGTCTGCCGCACCTTCAACATCCTCAGCAGCGAAGACCGCAAGGTGCTGGCGGTGATCCTGCCGTAATGACGGCGGCCGGACGCAAAAAAGCCGGCACACGCCGGCTTTTTTCATGGCGGACCCACCGCCACTTGCCTTGGTCTAACTCGACTTCTTCGCGCCGATCTTGCTTTCCTGCCCGCTGACCAGGTTGATGATGTTCTGCTTGTGGCGACGCAGGAGCAGCAACGCAATGATCAAGCAGGCCCCGAAATAGACCTGGCTCGGCACGAGGAACCACGCATACACCGGCGCCAGCACCGCCGCGATGATGGCGGCCAGCGAGGAATAGCGCGTCACCAGCGCCACCAGCAGCCATGTGGCGGCAGCGGCCAGCGCCAGCCACGGACTGAATGCCAGCAGGATGCCGACGGCGGTAGCCACGCCCTTGCCGCCCTTGAAGCCCAGAAACAGCGGCCACAGGTGCCCGGCCAGCACCGCCAGCGCCACCATGGCGGTTTCGGGATCGGCAAGACCGTATTGCGGACCGAGCTGCTGGGCGAGGAAAACCGCCAGCCAGCCCTTGGCGCCGTCCCCCAGCAGGGTCAGCACGGCGGCCAGCTTGTTGCCCGAGCGCAGGACGTTGGTGGCGCCGGGGTTTTTCGAACCGAAGGTCCGCGGGTCGGCCAGCCCCATCAGTTTGCTGACGATGACGGCGAACGGAAGCGAACCGATCAGGTAGGCGATGGCGATGAACGCTATCGTGCTCATAACGAATCCACTAGAATGCACGGCTTCGCATTCTAACGGTATCGGGTCGCATCGCCCAATACCGCTCTCTATCGTTCCGGCATGGACATCATTTTTTTGCGCGAAGTGCGCGTCGAAACGGTCATCGGCGTCTACGAGTGGGAACGCCGCGCCCCACAGACCATCGAACTCGACCTCGACATCGGCATTCCAAGCGAAACGCCCTGTCACAGTGACGACATCGGCGACACCATCCACTATGGCGTGGTGGTCGAGCGGCTGCGCGAGATTCTGGCGGAACAGCACTATCTGCTGATCGAGGCGCTGGCCGAGCACATCGCCAAGGTGATCCGCGAGGAGTTCGGCGCACCGTGGGTCAAGGTCGCCGTCACCAAGCTCGGCATCCTGCCGGGGGTGAAAAAGGTCGGCGTGCTGATCGAACGGGGACACCGCCCGCACTGATCGGCGCGGCCCTCCCGAACCGGGCTGCGCGCCGCAGATCAGCCTGGCGAATCCGGGCGGCTCTTCCGCCACAACCGCCCGCCCCTGCGGCACGCAGAACACCCGCCAGCCTTGCGCCGACCGCATCCCCTGTTATGCTCTTCCGACAACTAAAGACACCGGAGGAGACAATATGGGCAAAATCGGCATCGACGAATTCCAGCAGCTCATCGACCAGGAACTCCCGCTGGTCAAGCTGTTCGGCATCAAGACCACCGGCATCAGCCACGGCAGCGCCACGCTGCGCATGCACTTCAACCCCGACCTGATCCGTCCGGGCGGCACCATTGCCGGCCCCGCCCTGATGGCGCTGGCCGACGCGACGCTGTATGCGGTGGTGCTGGGGATGATCGGACGGGTCGAACTGGCGGTGACCACCAGCCTCAACATCAACTTCCTGCGCAAACCGCCGCAGGCCGACGTGATTGCCAAAGGCCGCATCCTCAAGCTGGGCAAACGGCTGGCAGTGGGCGAGGTCCTGCTGTACTCGGACGGAATGGATGAACCGGTGGCGCACGTCAGCGGCACCTACTCGATTCCGCCCCGTGACGGCGAGACCGCCTGAGCGGACACGGCGACCTCAGTAGTCCCACTTGAACTGGATCATCCGCTGGCGCGCCTTGAACGATATCCGCATGCCGTTCTTCATGGTCAATGCGGGTTTGACGACGGTAGCGCCATCGGTCTGGCGTTCGGTTTCCAGCGCCAGCCGGGGAGACACCTGCCAGTTTGCCAGCGGCACCGCCCCATCCGGACCGGACGACAGTCCGTGAGCGCACACGAGCGCCTTGGGCATGCACGGTCCGGATGCGGCGAGTGGCGCGGAAGAACGAGCCAGATAGGCCGGAGACCAGGGATCATCGGGGGAAAACGCACTGCTGGCCGCCAGCACCGGAGTACCGGCCGCCAAGCACAGCGCCATCATCAGACCTCGCGCAACCATCACACGCCTCCCAGCCCTAGCGTGTGCAGATACGCGGTTTGTGCATACCGCTTGCGGGCTCAACGGATCGGAAAATCCCCGGCGTCAGCGCGCCGGACGTTCATGCCCGGCACACGCTCCAGGCCCTGCCCTGTTCCCGATACTAGTTCCTGCTTCACTCCCTGCCGGCGCAGCCGATCAACGGTCCCGGCTACCCGACGATCTTTCCGTCATTAAACCTGACCAGCCCCTTGATGACCCGGTACAGATACCAGACCGTCAGCCCGGCCAGGATCAGCAGGCCAACGCCGATAAAGACGGTCAGCCCCCCGACGATGGAAATGCCGAACGCCCACCAGAACGTACGGATCTGCCAATCGAAGTGCGACTGGTAGATCGTGCCGGTAGCTTCGGCACGCTTGATGTAGTTCATGATGACGGCCGCCACGCTGGTGATCGGCAAAAATACCCCCACCGCCTGCAGGATGTAGACGATCAGCGTGTACTGGCGCAGCTTTTCGAGTTCGGCGTTGTCGGTCATCGGGCTTCCCTCACGATTGATTTCGCATGAAATCGGCCAAATCACCGATCGCCGCCAGCAATTGCTGTTTCAGCGCCTCGTCGGCCGGAATATCCGCGAAAGCCTGCCGCATGCAGAACATCCACTGGTCGCGCGCGGCCTCGTCAACGGCAAATGGCATATGACGGGCGCGCAGGCGCGGATGGCCGAATTTCTCGACGAAGAGATTGGGGCCGCCGAGCCAGCCCGACAGGAACATGAAGAGTTTCTGGCGCGACGACTCCAGATCGTCGGGGTGCATGCGCCGCAGCGGCGCGACGCTCGGCTCGCGGTCCATCACGTTGTAGAACTTGTCGACGATCAGCCAGACCACGGCTTCGCCGCCGAGCATGTCATAGGGGGTAGAAGCTTGTTGCATGTATCGGTACGCCAATAATCGAAAAAAGATACGGACCACGAGCCCGGTGTTCGGGCAAGATTCCGCCGGAATCCTGCCGGACTGAGCTCACGGAAGCCGCGTGGCTCCCCCGGCCGCACGGGGCCGGCGACGCCGCTCATCCAGGCACAGGCAAGGCCGCCAGCCCGCCGAGGACGGCACCGCCCCGGGCTGTCAGGACCGGACCGGCTTGATCTTGCCGGCGGCTTCCAGCGCGCGGGCGCGGGCAAGGTCCACCGTCTCGGCACGCGCCACCGCCACTCCCATCCGGCGCTTGAGGAAGCTTTCCGGCTTGCCGAACAGGCGCAGATCGCTGCCCGGCACCGCCAGTGCCTCGACCACGCCGTCGAAGGCGATGCCGGCAGCCTCCATGCCGCCGTAAATGACCGCGCTGGCCGCGGCCGGCACCCGCATCGCCGTATCCACCGGCAGACCCAGAATCGCCCGCGCATGCAACTCGAACTCGGATTGATGCTGGCTGGCCAGCGTCACCAGCCCGGTGTCGTGCGGACGCGGGCTGACCTCGGAGAACAGCACCTCGTCCCCCTTGACGAACAATTCGACCCCGAACAGGCCGCGCCCACCCAGGTTGTCCACCACCTTGCAGGCCACTTCGCGCGCGCGCGCCAGCGCGGCCGGACTCATCGGCTGCGGCTGCCAGCTCTCCACATAATCGCCACTCTTCTGCAAGTGGCCGATCGGCTCGCAGCAGACGGTTTCGGCCTGGCCCGATGTGCCGATGGCGCGCACGGTCAGCAGGGTGATTTCATAGTCGAAATCGACAAAGCCCTCGACGATCACCCGGCCGGCATCGACCCGGCCTGCGCTGGCGGCATAATCCCACGCAGCCTCGACTTCGGCGGCGGAACGCACCAGCGACTGCCCCTTGCCACTGGACGACATCACCGGCTTGATCACGCAGGGATAGCCGATGCCGCCGGCGATGGCGGCCTGCAGTTCAGCCAGACTGGACGCGAAGGCAAACGGCGAGGTTGGCAGACCCAGCGTTTCGGCCGCCAGACGGCGGATGCCCTCGCGATTCATCGTCAGGTTGGCGGCCCGCGCGGTCGGAATGACCTCCGCCAGCCCGTCGGCTTCGATTTTCAGCAGTTCGGCGGTGGCGATGGCCTCGATCTCCGGCACGATCAGGTGCGGCCGCTCGGCTTCGACCAGCTGGCGCAAGGCGGCCGCGTCGGTCATCGCAATCACGTGGCTGCGATGCGCCACCTGCATGGCCGGTGCATCGGCATAACGATCCACGGCAATGACTTCGCAGCCCAGCCGCTGCAGGGCGATGGCGACTTCCTTGCCGAGCTCGCCCGAGCCCAGCAGCATGACCCTAACGGCGGAAGGAGAAAGAGGGGTACCTAAACGCATCGTGAATCCTTGAAGTAACAACCAAGTCTGGTCCCGATGGTAGCACGCGCCCCTGCCTCCCATGCCGTATGCAGAGCTTGTTGCTGTTAGGCGACAAAATGCTGCCGTGTTGATTTAGCTCGTAGTCGCGACCCACGAGTTATGCATAAAATTAGCCGATTAAATAATGACATACGGATCATTTAGTCATGAAATCCACGGCCTTGGAGCATGGTAGCGGCGAGTACGTTCTCACCGACACCGACCTGATCATCAGCAAGACCGATCCACAGGGCAAGCTGACCTACGCCAACCGCGACTTCATGCGCATCTGCGGCTACACCGAACTGCAACTGCTCGGCAAACCGCACAACCTGATTCGCCACCCCGACATGCCGCGCGGTGCCTTCCGCCTGATGTGGAAGGAACTGCAGCAGGGCCACGAATTTTTTGCGCTGGTCAAAAACGGCACCGCGTTTGGCGGTTTCTACTGGGTGTTCGCCAACATCACGCCGGACTACAACAATGACGGCAAGCTGAAAGGCTACTACTCGGTCCGTCGCCGCCCCCCCCGCTCGGCACTGGCGGCCATCACGCCGATCTATGCGCGCATGCGCGAAATCGAGCAGCGCGGCGGCAAGGCCGAAGCGCCGGACGCCTCGCTGGCGTGGCTGCAGCAGGAACTCGGCGACCGCTCGTACGAGAGCTTCATCCTTGAACTCAACGCCGAAGTTTTCGAACGGGAGCCCACATGAACCCCCAACCGGCCGCCATCCATCACCGTGCCCCGTTTCTGTCCACCCAGTTCAAGTTCGTGCTGATGGGCTACAACCTGATCCTGCTGAGCATGCTGGGCTTGTATCAGTTCAATCTGGCCCTGCCCCACTCGCTGTGGGTGATCCTTCCCCTGTCGCTGGGATTCAGCGCCTATGTCGTATCCCAGTCGGCCAAGCCGTTCAAGGTGCTCGCCATCATCCGGGAACACCTGAACTACGCCCGAAGCGGAGAGCTGCACCACCGCACAACCCGTACCCGCCGTCTCGGCGAAGTCGGCCAGGTGGCGTGGGAACTCAACGATTTCATGGACCTGATCGAAACCTACTTCAAGGAAATCAACACCTGCTTCACCCGGGTCAGCAATAACGACTTCAGCCGTCGTCCGCTGGCGGCCGGCATGCCGGGGTTGTTCGCCAAGTCGCTGGGCAATATCGACCGCGCGGTGCAGGCCATGGCTGACAATGCCGCCTTCGTCCGCCAGAACCGTCTCGCGTCGCAGCTGCATACGCTGAACACGGCCCACCTGCGGGCCAACCTGACCGCCAATCAGGCCGATCTCCGGATGATCAGCGACGAAATGGAGCGCGTGGCAGACATCGCCAACGACAATACCCGCCAGGCCGACAGCAGCGACCTCGCCGCCCGCCAGATCGGCGGCCGTCTCGATACCATCGCGGCCAGCGTCGAAGCCGTCAATGAAGCCGGTCTCGCGCTCGAGCAGCAATGGGGACAGATCGATTCGGCCCTGTCGTCGATCACCGGCCTGTCGGAACAAACCAACCTGCTGGCGCTGAACGCCGCCATCGAGGCCGCGCGCGCCGGCGAAGCGGGCCGGGGCTTCGCGGTGGTGGCGGACGAAGTGAAGGTGCTGTCCAACCGCAGCAAGGTCGCCGCGATTCAGGTCAAGGAAACCATGGCCGACCTGTCGGGCCGGGTGCACGACATGCTGCAGAAATCGCAGCAGGCCAATAGCGTGGCCAGCGAAGTGCGCGCATCGGTGGATGGCTTCCGCACCGTGTTCGACGAACTGGCCCGGACCTCGGCGGAAGTCGTGGCCTGCGTCGCTCACGTCAAGGACAAATCGGCTGGCGCACTGGTCAAGATGGACCACGTGCTGTTCAAGCAGGACGGCTATCACGCTCTGGGCGGAACGCACGAGGACGACGCCGACCGCGCGGACCGGCTGGCGCAGTTGAGCCAGTGGCTTGGCCACGAAGGCGCGGCGCAGTTCGGCAAGGCCGCGGCATGGTCGAAACTGCAGACACCGTTCCAGCAGTCGCATGAGGCCGTGGAGCAGGCCGTGGCGGCCAGCGCGGTCAAGGAGCCGGACGAAGGCAGGATCGTCGCCCTGATGCAGAAGGCGGAACAGGCCAGTCTGGAAGTCCTGCGCCTGCTCGACCTCATGGTCGAGGAAACCCATAGCGCCCGACGCACGTCCTCGCCCGCCGGTCCGGCCCGATCCGCGCCAGCGGCCATCCGGGCCTGATGCGGCCTGCACAGGTCAGGGCGCCCCGCTGAGGGCGCCCTTGTCGTTTCAGAAGGGATGCAGCGCGAATCCGGTTTCCGGCTTCCGGCCGCTGACCAGATCCGCGAGCAGACGCCCCGAGCCCGGACCGCCGGTCCAGCCCAGCGTCCCGTGACCGGTGTTGAGGAAAAGATTGGGATGGCGTCGGCACGGGCCGATCAAGGGCACATTGGACGGTGTCGCCGGACGCAGGCCGGTCCAGAACTGTGCGGCGTCGTAATCGGCCGCACCGGGAAAGATTTCGCGGGCTCGGCGGATCAGCGCCTGACAGCGCACCGGATCAAGCGTGGTGGAATAGCCGTTCAGCTCGGCCGTGCCAGCCACCCGCAACGTGTCGCCCAGCCGGGAGAACACGATTTTGGCCGCTTCGTCGGTAATGCTGACGGTTGGCGCGGCTGCGGCATTGCGGATCGGCAGCGTGGCGGAATAGCCCTTGGCCGGGTAGATCGGCAGGGAGAGTCCCAGCTGCCTCGCCAGCAACGGCGAATATGAACCCAGCGCCAGCACGTAGGCATCGGCGCGCTCGATCCGGTACTCGCCGTCCGCCCCCGTCAGCGAGATCCCGGCGATGCGGCCCTCCTCCAGATCGAAACCGTTGATACGGGTGTGCAGGCAGAAGCGCACGCCCCTGGCCTCGCACCGCTTCGCCAGTTCACGGGTGAACAGGCGGGCATTGCCGGACTCGTCGCTGGCACAGTAGATGCCACCGGCCAGTTTTGGGGCAAAACCTGCCAGCGCCGGTTCGACCGCCACCATTTCCGCAGCCGACAGCAGCTGCCGCTCGATGCCGAGCCGCGCCATCAGGCCGATCAGTTCGGCCGCTTCGTCGAGTTCCTTGTGTGTCTGATAAAGACAGGCGATGCCGCGCAGCTGCTGCTGGTACTCGATGCCCGTCTCGGCGCGCAGTTCTTGCAGGCTTTGCCGGCTATACAGCCCCAGCTGCAGTATCTGCGCCAGGTTGCGGCGGCTGCGGCCGGAACGGCACTCGGCCAGAAACCGCAAACCCCATGACCATTGCCGGGGGTCGGGCTGCAACCGGCACAGCAAGGGCGCATCCTCCCGCCCCAGCCATTTCAGAATCTGCCGCGGCGCCGCCGGATTCGACCAGGGCTCGGACTGGCTGACCGAGATCTGGCCGCCATTGGCGAAGCTGGTTTCGGCCGCCGCCATGCCCTGCCGATCGATCACGACGACCTCGTGCCCCGCCCGGGACAGATACCAGGCCGACGACACGCCGACCACCCCGGCCCCCATCACGATGACTTTCATTGCCCTGCCTTGTACACCATTGCCAAAGACTGTCCCGGCGCTCAGGTCCGCTCGTATACGGTTTTGCCGCGCAGGCGGAAGCGCTCGGACGCCTGATAGAAATTTTCCGAATGTCCCACGAACAGCAGGCCGTCCGGTTTGAGCAGCGGCGCAAACTTGGCCAGCACCTCCAGCTGGGTCGGCCGGTCGAAATAGATCATCACGTTGCGACAGAAAATGGCATCGAACGGTGCGCGCAGCCCCCAGGAGCTGACGGGCTCGACCAGATTGATCCGCTGAAAGCGGACCATGCCGCGCAGCAGCGGTTTCGCCCGGAAGCGGCCGTCGGGCTGGCGGTCGAAATACTTGCCGACCAGCGGGGCCGGGAGCTTGGCCACGGCCTCGGCGGTATAGGTACCTTCCGCCGCCTGGCGCAGCACGCTGGTGTCGAGATCGGAGGCGACAATTTCAACCCGGGGTGGACGCGCCATCCCCGCCAGAGCCTCGCATGCGGTAATCGCCAGCGAATACGGCTCCTCGCCGGTGGAGGCCGCAGAACACCAGATCGACAGCTCGGTGGCACCGGCCTGGGCCCGGGCCTGGAGATGTTCCGCCAGAATGGGAAAGTGATGCTCTTCGCGGAAGAAGTAGGTCAGATTGGTCGTCAGCGCATTGACGAAATTTTCCAGCTCGCTGCGGCCGGCGGGCGAATCCAGCAGGTCGATATAGGCCGAAAAACCGGACAGGCCGAATTCGCGGATGCGTTTGACCAGCCGGCCATACACCATGTCCTTCTTGCTCGGATTGAGGGCGATGCCGGCCTTGCGGCGGATGAAGGCCCGGATGCGTTCAAAATCCTGTTCGCTGAACTCGAATTCACGCACCAGCGGAGGCGGAGCCGGCAAAGGGGGAATGAGGGGGGATTTCAGCAGCGACATGGGCAATGACGAATTCGGGACAAGGCCACACTGAATAAACCGATTTGGGTAGCAGCGCAAGGCTTCTTGACCGAATGCGCGCCGCGCCATGCAAAAAGCCCAAACACTGTCTGGGCTTTTCGGGAACGCGATCTCCTGCCGATCAGGCTGAGAACGACGATCCGCAGCCGCAGGTCGAGGTTGCGTTCGGATTCTTGATCACGAACTGCGAGCCTTCGATGCTTTCCTGGTAGTCGATCTCGGCGCCGACCAGGTACTGGTAGCTCATCGGATCGATCAGCAAGGTCACACCACCTTTTTCCACCGCGGTGTCATCTTCGTTGACGATTTCGTCGAAGGTGAAGCCGTACTGGAAGCCAGAGCAGCCTCCGCCGGACACGAAAACGCGCAGCTTGAGTTCCGGGTTGCCTTCCTCGGCAATCAGATCGCGCACTTTTTCAACCGCGCTGTCGGTAAAGACCAGCGGGGACGGCATTTCACTTACGTCGCTCATTGAATTCAATCTCCATCAAGGGGTTACGCCGGATTATCCGGCGCAGCAGCGGCAAAATCAAACCTGCCGCTGGTGGGGTTTTTCGTGTAGCCATTGCCATATGATCAATGGCTACAGATGAAAACCGGCTGTGCGGGGGCGATAAAACGGCGGTTCGACCATGACACCGTCGCTGCCGTTTTGCGGCTTACGGCATCAGCGGCACAACGTCCAGCCCCGTGTCCTCGGCCAGACCGAACATCAGGTTCATGTTCTGCACCGCCTGTCCGGCCGCTCCCTTGACCAGATTGTCGATCACCGACAGCACCACCACGGTATCGCCGCCTTGCGGACGATGCACCGCGATGCGGCAGGTATTGGCGCCGCGCACCGAGCGGGTTTCCGGATGGCTGCCACGGGGTAGCACGTCGACGAAAGCCTCGTTGGCATAGCGTGCCTCGAACAACGCCTGCAGATCGACATCCTTGCCGAGCTTGGCGTACAGCGTCGCATGGATGCCGCGGATCATCGGCGTCAGGTGCGGCACGAAGGTCAGGCCAACTTCGCGTCCCGCGGCACGCCCCAGCCCTTGGCGGATTTCCGGCAGGTGACGGTGACCGGCCACGCCATAGGCCTTGAAACTGTCGCCGCATTCCGCCAGCAGCGAGCCGACCTCGGCCTTGCGCCCGGCACCGGACACACCGGACTTGCAGTCGGCGATCAGCGAAGCGCGGTCGATCACCCCGGCTTCGATCAGCGGCAGGAAGCCGAGCTGCACCGCGGTCGGATAGCAGCCGGGATTGGCAACCAGCCGGGCGGACTTGATCTGTTCGCGATTCACTTCCGGCAGGCCGTACACCGCCTCGGTCACCAGCTCGGGGGCGGCGTGCTGCATGCCGTACCATTTCTCCCACTCGGCCACATCCTTGATGCGGAAATCGGCGGCGAGGTCGATGACCCGCACGCCGGCGTCGACCAGGCGACGGGCCTCGTTCATGGCGATGCCGTTGGGCGTGGCGAAGAACACCACGTCGCAGCGGCCCAGATCGGCGTCGTCGGGCGTCGAAAACGCGAGATCAACACGGCCGCGCAGGCTCGGGAACATGTCGGCCACCGGCATGCCGGCTTCTTTGCGCGAGGTGATGGCGTGCAGCTGTGCATCGGGATGACGGGCAAGCAGACGCAGAAGCTCGACGCCGGTATAGCCGGTGCCGCCGACGATGCCGATCTTGATCATGCTGAAAATCCTTTGCAGTGGAAGATAAAGTGCAAGACGACAATGATAGCGTGCCGCACTTTGCAGTGGAAGATAAAGTGCAAGACGACAATGATAGCGTGCCGCATCCGGGCTGCGGAAGTTGCCAGACGCCGGAATGCAAAAAACCGCCAGGTGGCGGTTTTTTGCGGAACAGTGCTGACCAAACGGATTAGCGCTTGGAGAACTGCTTGCGACGGCGGGCCTTGTGCAGACCGACCTTCTTGCGTTCCACTTCACGAGCATCGCGGGTCACGAAGCCTGCGGCCGACAGGGCCGGCTTCAGTTCGGCCGAGAAGTCGATCAGCGCACGGGTGATGCCGTGGCGGATGGCGCCAGCCTGGCCAGTTTCGCCACCGCCGGTCACGTTGACCATGATGTCGAAGCCTTCCAGGTTTTCGGTCAGTTCCAGCGGCTGACGAATCACCATGCGGCCGGTTTCGCGGGCGAAGTAGTCGTCAACCGGCTTGCCGTTGACGGTGATCTTGCCCGAACCCTTGATCATGAACACGCGGGCGACCGCGCTCTTGCGACGGCCGGTGCCGTAGTAGTATTTACCGTTCATTCTTTAAGCCTCGGAGTCTCAGATTTCCAGCACTTTGGGCTGCTGCGCGCTGTGCGGATGTTCGCCGCCGGCGTACACCTTCAGCTTCTTGATCATGGCGTAGCCGAGCGGACCCTTCGGCAGCATGCCCTTGACAGCCTTTTCGAGCACGCGTTCCGGGAACTGGTTTTGCAGTTCGGTGAAGTTGCGCTCGTAGATGCCGCCCGGGTAGCCGGAGTGACGGTAGTACTTCTTGTCCAGTGCCTTGTTGCCGGTCACGCGGAGCTTGTCGGCATTGACCACGACGATGTAGTCGCCGGTGTCGACGTGCGGGGTGTATTCAGGCTTGTGCTTGCCACGCAGGCGGTGGGCGATCTCGGCAGCGAGACGGCCGAGCACCTTATCCGTAGCGTCCACCACGAACCAGTCGTGCTGTACCTCATGCGGCTTGGCAGAGAAGGTCTTCATGGAGCTCTTCCAGTCGAAATTCTTGAAAGTTGCCGATTCTATTACAGCGTCTTTGTCACGTCAAACCGGGTTTTCAAGGGCAATCGACTGATTTACACCGGGAAATTCACCGCGATACCGGGCGACTGGATATTGCATCGCAACACAACAGGCAGGATGCCGCCCCCGCCCCGGCGGAAGGGAAATCCCCAAAAAAATTGCGCAATCGACCGGGGTCGACTGCGCGAATTCCACCTTTGAAGAAGGAGGATGGAGGAGACAACACCAAAACGCATACCTTGCGGAAAACGTCATGATGCAAGCTGATTATCAGCACCCCCCCGGCGTTTTGCAAGTAAATTTTTGTGCAGTGCAGTATAAAAATTCATTTGTCTTGATCTTTGCCAAAGCCAGCGCAACACCGCCACCAGCATCGGGCTCAGCCCCCGTCGGCAGCACCAGACAAGCGCTGCAAAAAGCAGGCGAATGCCGCCGCTACACCCGATGCACATCCAGCACGCCGGCCACTTCCCCCACCCGCGCCAGCACCCGGCTCAGCTCGGCCACGCTGCGGACTTCCATGGTGAAGCGCATGCGGGCGTGCAAATCCTTCGACAGGGTGTTCACTGCCGTCACATTGATCTTTTCCCGGCTCAGCACGTCGGAGATGTCGCGCAGCAAGCCCGAACGGTCACGCGCCGTCACCTCGATCTCGATGGCGAACAGGCTGTTCTCCTGCCGCCCCCAGGCCGCGGTGATCAGCCGTTCCGGCGAGTCGGCCGACAGGCGTTTGAGCGTGACGCAATTGGCACGGTGGATCGAAACCCCGCGCCCGCGTGTGACGAAGCCGACCACCGGATCGGGCGGAGCCGGCTTGCAGCACTTGGCCAGCACCGTCATCAGGTTGTCGACCCCTTCGATCAGGATGCCGGCGCTGTCGTGCCCGCCGCGACTCTTGTGGATCAGGTCTTCCGGCGCCAGATCGGGCACCGGCGCGGGCGGCAGGAAGTCGGCCATCGCCTGCCCCAGCGTACGCGAGGTGACCTCGCCGTGCCCCAGCGCGGCAAACAGCTCGTCGAGCTTGTGAAAGCCCAGCTTTTCCGCCA
>JASLDQ010000174.1 GCA_030151505.1 Chromobacteriaceae bacterium | reverse complement strand
GGTCGGCTTCGTGATCGGTCTGGACTACCAGAACCCGCACCTGAGCCCCTACGACGAATTCCAGCGCTTCAAGACCCACCCGTCCATCCGCGGCGTGTTCGAAGGCGCCCGCCGCATCTCCTACGGCGCCCGCGCGCTGAGCGAGGGCGGCATCCAGTCGTTGCCGAAGCTGACCTTCCCGGGCGGCCTGCTGGTGGGCGACACCGCGGGCTTCCTCAACGTGCCGAAGATCAAGGGCACCCATACCGCGATGAAGTCGGGCATGCTGGCCGCCGACGCGCTGTTCGCGCTGCTGGGCGAAGACAATCCGGCGCGCGAGGCCAGCGGCTACACCGATGCCTTCAAGCAGAGCTGGCTCCACGACGAGCTGTGGTGCGTGCGCAATATCCGCCCGTCCTTCCGCTGGGGCCTGTGGCCGGCGATGGCCTACTCGGCGATCGACACCTTCCTGTTCAAGGGCCGCGCGCCGTGGACGCTGCACCACCTGCACGCCGACCACGAGACGCTGAAGAAGGCCAGCGAGATGCCGAAGATCGACTATCCGAAGCCGGATGGCGTGCTGACCTTCGACAAGCTGTCCAGCGTGTTCATCTCCAACACCAACCACCGCGACGACGAGCCGGTGCACCTGCGCCTGAAGAACAAGGACACGCCGATCGCGATCAATCTGGCCCTGTACGATGCGCCGGAACAGCGCTACTGCCCGGCCGGGGTGTACGAAATCGTCGGCCGCGACGAAGGCCAGCCGCGCCTGCAGATCAACTCGCAGAACTGCGTGCACTGCAAGACCTGCGACATCAAGGACCCGACCCAGAACATCAACTGGACCACGCCGGAAGGCGGAGGCGACCCGAACTATCCGAACATGTAAGGCACGGGCAGGCCCGCAACCGTATCCCGGTTCGCGCCCGGCTCCGCCTCACCCCCAGCCCGCGGCTCTCCCCGCGGGCTTTTTTGCGCGCGGTCGCGATGCGACAATCGGCGATTCGCCTTTACTCCGGACCGGAACATGGAACTCGCAACGCTGATCGACACGCTGGACGGCTGGCTGGAGCCGGCGCGCTTCAAGGATTACAGCCCCAACGGGCTGCAGGTGGAGGGCCGGCGCGAGGTCGGCAAGATTCTGGCCGGCGTCACCGCCAGCCAGGCGCTGATCGACGCGGCCATTGCCGGGCAGGCCGACGCCATCCTGGTCCACCACGGCTGGTTCTGGAAAGGCGAGGACGCGCGCGTGACCGGCATCAAGAAAACACGGCTCGCAAGCCTGCTCGCGCACGACATCAGCCTGATCGCCTACCACCTGCCGCTCGACGCCCACCCCGAACTGGGCAACAACGCGCAGCTGGCGCGCGTGCTCGGTCTGCAGCCCCAAGGGCAAGGCGGCGAACAGGGCCTGCTGTGGCACGGCGCGCCGGATGCGCCGCTGGCCCTGTCCGAGCTGACGGCCCGCTGCGCCAGCCGGCTGGCGCGCTTGCCACTGGTGATTGGCGACGCCGACCGGCCGGTTCGACGCGTCGCCTGGTGTACCGGCGGCGCGCAAGGCTATTTCGCCGACGCGATCGCGCTGGGTGTGGATGCCTTCATCACCGGCGAGGCATCGGAATACTGCTGCCACCTGGCGCGCGAAACCGGTGTCGGCTTCATCTCCGCCGGCCATCACGCGACCGAGCGTTATGGCATCGCGGCTCTCGCCGCCCGGCTGAAGGACGCGCATGCCCTCGACTGCGCCTTCCTTGACCTCGACAACCCAATCTGAATTGTCCGGCATCGTTTTCATGCCGGAATCGCAGCGCAACATCACGGTGGAACGGCCTCCGTATGACATCGGTCAAACCGGCTGCAATGAGGGCGTGTTTTTCAGCCCGCCCTCGCAATTAATCCCCGCCATCGCTTTAAGCCATACGGGTATTCGGTTAGAATCGCTAAGTTTAAGAGCTCGATTTCACGTTTGAGGATCAGTGCAATGAGTGAGCAGCAAGTCGATAAGGGGCGTCGTCGTTTTCTGACGATGGCGACAAGCGCCGCCGGCGGCGTCGCCGCCGTGGGCGTGGCCACGCCGTTTCTGCTGAGCTTCTTCCCTTCCGAGCGGGCCAAGGCGGCCGGCGCTCCGGTGGAAGTCGACATCAGCAAGCTGGAACCGGGCCAGAAGATTAACGTCGAATGGCGCGGCAAACCGGTATGGGTGCTGTCGCGCACCCCCGAGCAGCTTAAAAACCTGCCCAAACTGGACGCCAGTCTGGTTGACCCGAAGTCCGACATGGAGCAGCAGCCGGCCTACTGCAAGAACGAGACCCGTTCGATCAAGCCGGAAATCCTGGTCGCCGTCGGCATCTGTACCCATCTCGGCTGTTCGCCGACCCACCGCCCAGACATCGCCCCGGCCGACCTCGGCCCGGAATGGGTGGGTGGCTTCTACTGCCCGTGCCACGGCTCCAAGTTCGACCTCGCCGCCCGCGTCTACAAGGGCGTGCCGGCACCGAAGAACATGGAAATCCCGCCGCACAAGTATCTCTCCGACACCCGCCTGCTGGTCGGCGAAGACAAGTAAAGAGAGGCGACAACAATGAGCAAGCAACAAGCTGTTTTGGACTGGATCGACGCACGCTTCCCGCTGACGTCGACCTGGAAGGCGCACGTCTCGGAATACTACGCACCGAAAAACTTCAACTTCTGGTACTTCTTCGGCTCGCTGGCCATGCTGGTTCTGGTCATCCAGATCCTGACCGGCATCTTCCTGACGATGAACTACAAGCCGGATGCCGCCACCGCGTTCTACTCGGTCGAGTACATCATGCGCGACGTGGCCGGCGGCTGGATCATCCGCTACATGCACTCGACCGGCGCGTCGATGTTCTTCGTGGTGGTCTACCTGCACATGTTCCGCGGCCTGATCTACGGCTCGTACAAGCAGCCGCGCGAGCTGGTCTGGGTGTTCGGCACGCTGATCTTCCTGTGCCTGATGGCCGAAGCCTTCATGGGCTACCTGCTGCCGTGGGGCCAGATGTCGTTCTGGGGCGCCCAGGTGATCGTGAACCTGTTCGGCTCGATCCCGGTCATCGGCCCGGACCTGTCGGTCTGGATCCGTGGTGACTACGTCGTGTCCGACGCCACCCTGAACCGCTTCTTCGCCCTGCACGTGATTGCCGTGCCGCTGATCCTGCTCGCCCTGGTGGTCGCCCACCTGGTGGCGCTGCACGAAGTCGGCTCGAATAATCCGGACGGCGTCGAAATCAAAAAGGACAAGGACCCGGTCACCCACATTCCGCGCGACGGCATCCCCTTCCACCCGTACTACACGGTGAAGGACGTCCTCGGCGTGGTGGTGTTCCTGATCGTGTTCAGCTGCATCGTGTTCTTCGTGCCGGAAGGCGGCGGCTACTTCCTCGAAGCGCCCAACTTCGACCCGGCCGACCCGCTGAAGACCCCGCCGCACATTGCCCCGGTCTGGTACTTCACCCCGTTCTACGCCATCCTGCGCGCCGTGCCGTCGTTCGCCGGCACCCAAGTGTGGGGCGTGCTGGCAATGGGCGCCGCCGTGGTGCTGATCGCCTTCCTGCCGTGGCTGGACAAGTCGCCGGTCAAGTCGGTCCGCTACCGCAGCTCGAAGTTCAAGCTGATGCTGACCCTGTTCGTGATCGCTTTCATCGGCCTGGGTATCCTCGGCGCGATGCCGTCGACCAACGTCCGGACCATGATCGCCCAGCTGTTCTCGTTCATCTACTTCGGATTCTTCCTCGCCATGCCGTTCTACACCAAGAACGACGTCGGCAGCGAAGCGCCGCCGGCCCGCGTCACCGATACCAATGCCAAACGCCAGCTGACTTTCGTCGTGCTGTGGATTCTGGCCATCGGCGGTGCCGCCGTGTTCGCGATGTCCGTCTGACTCAGGGGATGACAACAATGAAAAAGCACTTCCGTCACCTGATCGCCGCATTGGCCTTCATCGCTCCGACCGCCGCCTTTGCCAACACCGGCGGCCCGGCGCTGGACAAGGCGCCGATCGATATCCGCGACGTCGATTCTCTGCAACGCGGCGCACAGATTTTCACCAACTACTGCCTGTCCTGCCACAACGCCCAGGCGATGCGCTACAACCGTCTGCAGGACATCGCCCTGTCCGAACAGCAGGTCAAGGACAATCTGATGTTCGCCACCGACAAGATCGGCGAACAGATGAAAGTCGCGATGCAGCCCAAGGACGGCAAGGAATGGTTCGGCGCCACCCCGCCAGACCTGTCGGTGATCGCCCGCGCCCGTGGCGCAGACTATCTCTACACCTACCTGCGCGGCTTCTACCGTGACGAATCCCGTCCGACCGGCTGGAACAACCTCGCCTTCGACAAGGTGGGCATGCCGCACGTACTGTGGGAATGGCAAGGCGACCAGCGCCTCGTGACCGTCAAGAACAAGGAAGGCCACGAAGAGCACAAGCTGGAACTGGTGAAGGCCGGCAGCCTGACCAAGCTGGAAAACGGCAAGGCCAACACGGTCGAATTCGACCGCCGCATGGCCGACCTGACCAACTATCTGGTCTACATGGGCGAGCCGTCGCAAACCAAGCGCCACCAGATCGGCTACGTCGTGCTGCTGTTCCTGACACTGATCTTGTTGCCGCTGGCCTATCTGCTGAAGAAGGAATACTGGAAAGACGTGCACTAAGCCGCCCGCCTGACCAGACGAAAACGGACCGGATCAAACCGGTCCGTTTTTATTTTTAAAATAATGACTTAGCCGCTCCAATTGGCTTTAGGCCAAACGAAAATGCTAGAATCGACTGACTTTCAGCAAACCATGCTACACACGGAGACCCCAGCCTTATGATGACGCTCTACTCCGGCACGACCTGCCCGTTCAGCCACCGCTGCCGCATCGTTCTGTTCGAAAAGGGCATGGATTTCCAGATCAACGACGTCGACGTGCACAACAAGCCCGAAGACCTCGCGGTGATGAACCCCTACAACGAAGTGCCGGTGTTGGTCGAGCGCGACCTGATCCTGTACGAATCCAACATCATCAACGAATACATCGACGAGCGCTTTCCGCATCCGCAACTGATGCCGGCCGACCCGATCCAGCGCGCCCGCGCCCGCCTGTTCCTGCACAAGTTCGAGCAGGAACTGTTCATCCACGTCAAGACGCTGGAAGGCTCGCCCAAGAAAGCCGAAGCCGAGAAGGCCCGCGAAGCCATCCGCGACAGCCTGACCACCATCGCCCCGGTCTTCGTCAAGCAGAAGTTCATGCTCGGCGAGGATTTCTCGATGATCGACGTAGCCGTCGCCCCGCTGCTGTGGCGCCTCGAACACTACGGCATCGATCTGGGCAAGGCAGCCGCGCCGATCCTGAAATACTCCGAGCGCATCTTCAGCCGCCAGGCCTTCATCGACTCGCTCACCCCGGCCGAAAAGGCCATGCGCAAGTAAACCCATGGCCCAGCTCTCGACCAAGCCCTACCTGCTGCGCGCCCTGTACGAATGGTGCGGCGACAGCGGTTACACCCCCCACCTCGCCGTCTGGGTGGATGACAACGTCCGCGTGCCGCCGCAATACGTGAAGGACAACCAGATCGTCCTGAACATCGCGGCCAGCGCCACCCACCATCTGCGGATCGAGCGCGACTGGGTGTCCTTCTCCGCCCGCTTCGGCGGCGTGGCGCAGGAAGTCTGGATTCCGGTCGGCAACGTCCTGTCCCTGTTCGCCCGCGAAACCGGCGAGGGCATGGGCTTCGAACTGGAACCGATGAACGCGCCGGCCGGCGAGGCCGACCACACCGGCCGCGCCCAGCTCAAGGCCGTCGACAAGCAGGACGGCGGCGATGACGAGCCGCCTTCGGGACCCCGCTCCGGTGGCGGCCGCCCCAACCTCAAGATCGTCAAATAGGCCGCCCTGCTCCAAACCAGATGCCCCGCCCCAACCGGACGGGGCATTTTTTTGGCCTGGCGATCCGCATGAAAAAAGCCGGGGGAATTTCCCCCGGCTTTCCTGACAATAGCCGGCAGCCGGATTTACTCGACGCGTTCGCCGTGCAGCACCACGTCCAGACCTTCGCGCTCTTCTTCGGGCGTCACACGCAGACCCATGACCATCGTCTACTGCGGGGCGATCACTTTCATCCTGCTCAAGCTGATCGACATGGTCATGGG
>JASLDQ010000151.1 GCA_030151505.1 Chromobacteriaceae bacterium | reverse complement strand
GATGTCCTTGCCGACCACGCGCAGGCCGTTGAGCACGGCGGCGGCGGTGATGATGGCGGTGCCGTGCTGGTCATCGTGGAACACCGGGATGTTCATGCGCTCGCGGCACTTCTTCTCGATGTAGAAGCACTCCGGCGCCTTGATGTCTTCGAGGTTGATGCCGCCGAAGGTCGGTTCGAGCGAACAGATCAGGTCGACCAGCTTGTCCGGGTCGTTCTGGTCCACTTCCAGGTCGAAAACGTCGATGCCGGCGAACTTCTTGAACAGCACGCCCTTGCCTTCCATCACCGGCTTGCCGGCCAGCGGGCCGATATTGCCCAGACCAAGAACGGCGGTGCCGTTGGAAATCACGGCGACCAGATTGCCGCGGGCCGTCATAGTGTTGGCTTCGGCCGGGTTTTCCACGATGGCTTCGCAGGCGGCTGCCACCCCCGGGGAGTAGGCCAGCGCCAGATCGCGCTGGGTCGCCAGCGGCTTGGTCGGCGCGACCTGAATTTTCCCGCTGGTGGGGAAACGGTGGTAATCGAGGGCACTTTGCCTCAGTTGCTCGTCCATTCGTGAACTCCTGGTTTAGCTTTATGTGTCCGCGCAAAGCGCGGGGTCGGTGATCTGCACAATCCGCGAAGCCGGACATTATATCCAGCCCGCTCGGCCTTGGGCTATGCAGCCGGGCGATTAAGCCGGCAGAGAAAAACAACGCGCGCCGGAATGCGGGAGCATCGGGCGCGCGTTTCGGGTTTCAGGTCGATAGTCGGTCGAGCCTGATTACATCATGCCCAGGGTGCGTGGCAGCCACAGGGAGATTTCCGGCACGTAGGTCACCAGCACCAGGAAAACCAGCATCGACAGCAGCCACGGCCACACGGCCACGGTCAGCTCGGTGATGCCCATCTTGGTGATGCCGCTGGCCACGTACAGGTTGAGGCCGACCGGCGGGTGGCACATGCCCACTTCCATGTTCACCACCATGATGATGCCGAAGTGGACCGGATCGATGCCGAGCGCAATGGCGATCGGGAACAGGATCGGGGCCAGGATCAGCACGATCGACGACGGCTCCATGAAGTTGCCCATGATCAGCATCAGCAGGTTGGCCATGATCAGGAAGCCGATCACGCCGACGCCGGTGCCCATCATGAAGCTGGTCATCGCCTGCGGAATGTTTTCGTGCGTGAGCAGGAAGGAGAACAGGGTCGCGTTGGTGATGATGTACAGCAGCATCGCGCTCATGTTGGCCGAGTTCAGCAGCACCTTCGGCACGTCCTTCAGGCTCAGGTCCCGGTAGACGAACACGGCGACGATGAAGGCGTACACCGCGCTCATGGCGGCCGCTTCGGTCGGGGTGAAGATGCCGGTGTAGATGCCGCCCATCACCACGACGATCAGGAACAGGCCCCAGGCCGATTCCTTGAACGCCTTGGCGCGTTCCATCCAAGTCGCTTTGGGCAGGCGCGGGTAGCCGAACTTGCGGGCGCGGTTCCAGGTGGTGAAGCCGAGGAAGCAGGCCAGCAGCAGGCCCGGAATCACGCCGGCCATGAACAGTGCGCCGACCGAGGTGTTGGTCGACACTGAATACATCACCATCACGATCGACGGCGGGATCAGAATGCCGAGTGCGCCTGAAGTGGTGATGACGCCGGCGCCGAACTTGTTGGGGAAGCCCTGCTTCACCATGGCTGGCAGGATGATCGCGCCGATCGCCACCACGGTGGCCGGGCTGGAGCCCGACACGGCCGCGAACAGCGCGCAGGCGATCACACCGCCAAGGCCGAGGCCGCCGTGCCAGTGGCCGACCATCGACGAGGCGAAGTTGATCATCCGCCGTGCCACGCCGCCGTGGGTGAGGAAGTTGCCGGCCAGAATGAAGAACGGAATCGCCATGATTTCGAACTTCTCGATGCCGGTGAACAGCTTGAGCGCCACCGATTCGATCGGCACGTGCGTCATGGTGAACAGGAAGGTCAGCACCGTGAGGCCGAGCGAGATCGAGATCGGCATGCCCGTCAACATCAGGACGAGCAGAATGATGAAGATGATTGCGGCGCTCATTGTTTGCCTCCCTTGTCGGCGTCGCCCGGACGGTTGTGCTTCAGATCGTGCGCATGGAGGTTGTCGTCCATGTCGTAGGGGTTGGCGTCGACCGGCAGGTTTTCTTCCTCGATGCCGTCCACGTGGCCGTGGTCATGGTGCGGCAGTTCGCCGGTCTTGACGAAGCTGACCATCACTTGCAGGAAGCGGAAACACATCAGGTAGGAGCCCAGCGGCACGGCGGAGTAGACGATCCAGGTCGGCCATTCGAGGTCCGGGGTGGTCGGGCCTTCGAACAGGTCGCCGGTGTCCATGCCCAGCCAGGTCTTGAACTGGAACAGCGCGCCGTTTTCCAGCACGAAGGAGCCACCCAGCGTGCCGATGGTGGCGGTGAACAGCGCACCGGCGGCCAGGCCGAGGACGATGAATCTGGCGCGGTTGCTGTCCGACAGGCGGTTGATCAGCACGTCGACGCCGACGTGGATGCCGGTGCGCACGCCATAGGCCGCGCCGAACTTGGCCATCCACACGAACATGATGATGGTCAGTTCCTGCGCCCAGCCCAGGTTGACGCTGAGCAGCCAGTTCTGCAGGGCGGGAACGGAATCCAGGCCGGATAAGTAACGATGGAGAACCGAGACGAAGATGATGACCGTCGCGGCCCCCATGAGGAAGGCAATCAGCCACTCCTCGAGGTGATCGAGAATTTTGGACATGGTAGGTAAAGGGGACTCGTGCGGTGAAGGTGCAAAGAACGGGCCGGCGGCGCGTGGCCTCCGGCCCGTTCTTCATCCGGGCTTACTGGGCAGTGAAGCCGGTTTCCTTGTGGATCGCCTTGATCAGGTCGGCGCCGATGCGGCCGGCCATCTTCTGGTGAACCGGAGCCAGCGCCTTCTTGAAGGCTGCACGTTCAGCCTCGGTCGGGGTGTAGATGGCGGTCTTGCCCGAAGCCTTTACCTTGGCCAGGTCGTTGTTGTTTTCCGACTCGGCAATCTTGTTGGCGTAGTTGGTGGCATCCTTCATCGCACCCTCGAGCTGGGTGCGGACGTCGGCCGGCAGGCCGTCCCAGAACTTCTTGTTCACGATGACGGCGTAGCCGAGGTAGCCGTGGTTGGTCAGGGTCAGGTGCTTCTGCACTTCATGCATCTTCTGGGTGTAGAAGTTCGAGATCGGGTTCTCGGTGCCGTCGACCACGCCGGTCTGCAGCGCCTGGTACACCTCGGAGAACGCCATCACCTGCGGAATCGCACCGAGGGTGCGGACTTCTTCTTCCAGCACCTTGGACGACTGGATGCGCAGCTTCAGACCCTTCATGTCGGCCGGAGTCTTGATCAGCTTGTTGGCCGAGAAGCTCTTGAAGCCGTTGTCCCAGAAAGCCAGGCCCTTGATGCCCTTGGGCTCGAGCTTGGCCAGCAGTTGTTGGCCGATCGGGCCCTGGGTGATCTTGTGCAGCTCTTTGTAATCGTCGAACAGGTAAGGCAGGTCGAAGGCCTCGAATTCCTTGGCGCCCAGCGGGCCGAATTTGGCCAGGCTCGGGGCCAGCATCTGCACGGCGCCCAGCTGCAGGGCTTCCATTTCTTCCTTGTCCTTGAACAGCTGGCTGTTCGGGTAGACCTGGACCTGAACCTTGCCCTTGGTGCGTTCTTCGGCCAGCTTCTTGAAGTATTCGGCGGCCTTGCCCTTCGGGGTGTCCTGGGCCACGACGTGGCTGAACTTGATGACGATTTCGCCGGCGGCGAGGGCGGATTGGGCAAAACCGAGGCCGAGGGCGACGGTGAGGGCAGCAAGCTTGAGCTTCATGTGGAAAGTCTCTCCTGAGATTTATTGGAACGGGGCGCTCGTTAAAAGGCGCTCTGGACAAGCATTCCCGCCACAGAAAATTAAAACGGGATGATTGATGTCATGGAGCAATGCCATGGCATGGGGCAGGAACATAAAGTGATCGCTCTAACAATTCCATAAGGGTTTTCCCGTTTGGGGCCGGCGTCCGCCCCGGCTAAGATGCGTCATCCGTTGCGTTGGAGACCGCAGTGCCGTTTTCGTTTTCGTCTGTTTCTGCCGGCCGGACCGGCTCGTCGCGCTGGGTCCTGTGGATGCCGGCGCTGGCGGCACTGGTGCTGGTGCTGGTGCTCGGCCTGCTCGGCACCGTGGTCTGGCGGGATCTGGAGGACGAGCGGCGCGATACGCTGATTCAGGACATCCTGTGGCAGGAACAGGCCTTGCGGATGCGGTTTCAGGCGCTGGAGGAATGGTCGCAGGTCAGCGGGGGCGACATCGTGGGGCGGCATATCGACGAAAAAACCTTCCGGGCCTCGACGTCGCTGCTGATGCGGGAAAATCCGGAGGTGTTGCGGGTGGAGCGGCTGGACCCGTTGGCCCAGGTCATCTGGCACGACGGCAAGAGCCTCAATCCGAAAGGGCGGGACCGCCAGATCGAGCACGACGCGCTGGTGATGGCGCGCAAGATGGGCGAGCCGGCCTACAGCATGGCTTATTCCCGTACCAGCGGGCAGCCGCTGGTGGACATGGTCGTGCCGTTTTACGAGAACGATGCCCTGGCCGGGCTGATCCGGATCACCATCAGCCTCAACGGCCTGCTGTACCACCAGGTGCCGTGGTGGATTGCGCAGAAATACCAGATCAGCATCATGGATCTGGACGGGCAGGTGCTGGCCAGCAAGTTCCGGCTGGAGGAGCGCCCTGGCGGGCTGACCCACGAAATCGAATTCACCCCGCCCGGCAACGGGCTGTCGCTCAAGGCCACTGCCTACCGGGTCAGCACCGGCATCGCCGTGCCGTTGCTGGCGGGATTCTTGGTGCTGCTGCTGTTGCTGCTGGTGTTCAGCCTG
>JASLDQ010000067.1 GCA_030151505.1 Chromobacteriaceae bacterium | reverse complement strand
GGCGAAGTTGAGCATCCCGCGGCTTTCGGTGTCGCCCAGCCGGATCACCGTTTCCAGCTGCGGCAGGCGCTTGGCGCTCAGGCGGCCCGGCTCGGCCGCCTTCAGCTCCGGCGCCAGATCGTAAAGCATGCCCAGATAGTCGCTCGACTTGAACGCCGGCGACAGGATCAGCGCGCGGCAGCCGACCAGGTTGAGCGCGTATTCCAGCTCGTTGCGGCGATAGGCCGGGTTGATGTTGACCAGCACCAGCCCGGCCTTGGCGGTGGCGAACTGGGTCAGCACCCATTCGCTGTTGTTCTGCGACCAGATGCCGATGCGGTCGCCCGGCCGCAACCCCTGTCGCAGCAGGCCGCACGCCAGCCGCTCGACCTGCTCGCGCAGCTCGGCATAGCTCCAGCGCACGCCCTGCCAGCGCGCCACCAGCGCCGGCCGGTCGGCGTGGCGCCGGCAGATGTCGTCGAAGAACTGGCCGATGGTCTGGCCGATCAGCGGTGTCTTGCACGCCCCGTGGACGTAGCTGGGCAATGTCATGGTATGTCTCTCCATCCTTGATTCGTCTTGTCATTGCGGCGTGTGGCCTTTGTGCCTCGTCGCGCACTTGCCTCGCAATTACTCTTACGTTAACGTAAATCAAACCAGCCCAACAAGCCCCGGCCGCACATTCATGGAAAAGACCTACACCATCAACGAACTCGCCGACGAATTCGGCGTCACCCTGCGCGCCATCCGTTTCTACGAGGAACACGGCCTGATCTCGCCGCAGCGCCAGGGGCGCCAGCGCGTGTTCAGCCGGCGCGACCGGGTCCGGCTCAAGCTGATCCTGCGCGGCAAGCGCATCGGCCTGCAGTTGTCGGAAGTCCGCGAGGTGATTGATTTATATGACGCATCCCGCGACGAAGCCAGCCAGTCGCTCAAACTCCTCGCGGCCATCATGGGCCGCCGCCGCCAGCTCGAGCAGCAGAAGCGCGACATCGAGGACATCCTCGACGAAATCGACCAGCTCGAAGCCCATTGCCGCCAAGTCATCGACGACATGGACCCGACCCCGCCGGCCGGCTGATGGTGGCCCGCAAAATTTTTTTACTCGATTTGATTGACGTTAACGTAAGCGTGAAATTAATCTAGCTGCACAACGACACTTGGAGGAGACCCCCATGAAAACCCTGCCGATGGACATGAGCGAAGAACTCGACGCACTGCGCGACGCTATCCGCACCTTTGCCGACAAGGAAATCGCCCCGCGCGCCGCGCGGATCGATGTCGACAACGTCTTTCCCGCCGACCTGTGGCGGAAATTCGGCGACATGGGCCTTCTGGGCATCACCGTCGAGGAAGAACTGGGCGGCACCGGCATGGGCTATCTGGCCCACATGATCGCGCTGGAGGAAATCTCGCGCGCCTCGGCCTCGGTCGGGCTGTCCTACGGCGCCCACTCCAACCTGTGCGTCAACCAGATCCGCCGCAACGGCAACGCCGAGCAAAAAGCCCGCTACCTGCCCAAGCTGATCTCGGGCGAACACGTCGGCGCGCTGGCGATGAGCGAACCCAACGCCGGCAGCGACGTGGTCAGCATGAAGCTGCGCGCCGACAAGAAGGGCGACCGCTATGTGCTCAACGGCAGCAAGATGTGGATCACCAACGGCGGCGACGCCGACACGCTGGTGGTCTACGCCAAGACCGACGTCAACGCCGGCCCGCGCGGCATCACCGCCTTCATCGTCGAAAAGGGCTTCAAGGGCTTCAGCGCCGGCAGCAAGCTCGACAAGCTCGGCATGCGCGGCTCCAACACCTACCCGATCTTCTTCGACGACTGCGAAGTGCCGGCCAAAAACGTGCTGGGTCAGGTCGGCGGCGGCGTCAACGTGCTGATGAGCGGGCTGGACTACGAACGCGCCGTGCTGGCCGCCGGTCCCTTGGGCATCATGCAGGCCTGCCTCGACGTCACCCTGCCCTATCTGGACGAGCGCCAGCAGTTCGGCCAGTCCATCGGCGACTTCCAGCTGATGCAGGGCAAGCTCGCCGACATGTACGTCACCCTGTCGGCCAGCCGCAGCTACGTCTACGCCGTCGGCCGCGCGCTGGATGCCGGCCACGGCGGTCGCAGCGTACGCAAGGACGCCGCCGGCGCCATCCTCTACGCCGCCGAACGCGCGACGCAGATGGCGCTCGACGCGATCCAGTGCCTCGGCGGCAACGGCTACATCAACGAGTACCCCACCGGCCGCCTGCTGCGCGACGCCAAGCTGTACGAAATCGGCGCCGGCACCAGCGAAATCCGCCGCTGGCTGATCGGGCGCGAACTGATGGCGGAAATCCGCTAGGCCCGGCGCGCCCCCGGAGCGGCGGCCCCTGCCGCTGCTTCGCCCCTCGCGCCCCCGCTTCATCGCGCCTCAACCATCACGCCTGACGGACATCCCATGCCCATCCTCGAATCGAAACTGAATCCCCGCGCGGCGGATTTCCAGACCAACGCCGACAAGATGCGTGCGCTGGTGGCCGACCTGCGCGACAAAGTCGCCCGCAACGCGCTGGGCGGCGGCGAAGCCGCCCGCGCGAAGCACACCGCCCGCGGCAAGCTGCTGCCGCGCGAGCGCATCGACCTGCTGATCGATCCGGGCGCGCCGTTCCTGGAGCTGTCGCAGCTCGCCGCCTACGGCATGTACGACGACCAGGCGCCCGGCGCCGGCGTCATCGCCGGCATCGGCCGCATCAGCGGCGTCGACTGCGTGATCGTCGCCAACGACGCCACGGTCAAGGGCGGCACCTATTACCCGATGACGGTGAAAAAACACCTGCGCGCGCAGGACATCGCCCGCGAAAACCGCCTGCCCTGCGTCTATCTGGTCGATTCCGGCGGCGCCTTCCTGCC
>JASLDQ010000055.1 GCA_030151505.1 Chromobacteriaceae bacterium | reverse complement strand
CACGATGCCGTTCACCGATCCGGCTGCCTACAAGGTCTTGCAGGACGCCAACACCACCGCCGTGTTCCAGCTCGAATCGGACGGGATGAAGAAGCTCTTGGAAAAGCTCAAGCCCGACCGCTTCGAAGACATCATCGCCGTGCTGGCGCTGTACCGGCCGGGTCCGCTCGGCTCGGGCATGGTGGACGATTTCATCCTGCGCAAGGCCGGCAAACAGGCGGTGGACTATTTCCACCCCGACCTGACCGCCTGCCTCGAACCGACCTACGGCGTGATCGTGTATCAGGAACAGGTGATGCAGATCTCGCAGATCATCGGCGGCTACACGCTGGGCGGCGCCGACATGCTGCGCCGCGCGATGGGCAAGAAGAAGCCGGAGGAAATGGCCAAGCACCGCGCCACCATTGCCGAGGGCGCAAAGCAGAAAGGCTATGACCCGGCGCTGGCCGAACAGCTGTTCGACCTGATGACCAAGTTCGCCGAGTACGGTTTCAACAAGTCGCACACCGCCGCCTATGCGGTGGTGTCCTACCAGACCGCGTGGCTGAAGGCGCACTATCCCGCCCCGTTCATGGCCGCCACCATGTCGAGCGAACTGGACAACACCGACCAGCTGCGGGTGTTCTACGACGACTGCCTGAAGAACAAGCTGGTCTTCCTGCCTCCCGACGTCAACCAGGGCTTCTACCGCTTCGTCCCGACCGACCGTCGTCACATCCGTTACGCACTGGGCGCGATCAAGGGCACCGGCCAGGCGGCGGTCGACCATATCGTGGCCGAACGCGAAAAGAACGGCCCCTTCACCGACCTGTTCGACTTCTGCCTGCGCACCGACAAGCGCATGGTGAACAAGCGCACCATCGAGGCGCTGATCCGCGCCGGCGCCTTCGATGCGATCGACGACAACCGCGCCAGGCTGTTGGCCAACGTCGAGCTGGCGATGGGAGCGGCCGAGCAGCAGGCGGCCAACGTCAATCAGGGCGGGCTGTTCGACATGCTGGAAGAATCGGCCGCCCCGGCTATCGAGATGGTGGACGTGCCGGCATGGGACGAGGCGACCCGGCTGACGGAGGAAAAGACCGCGGTCGGCTTCTTCCTGTCCGGTCATCCTTTCCACGCGCACGAGGCCACCGTGCGCCGCATCGTCAAGACCGCGCTCAACCGCATTTCGCCGCGCAAGGAACCGCAATGGCTGGCTGGCACCGTCACCGCCATCCGTACCAAGGTGGGCAACCGCGGCAAGATGGCGTTCGTCACGCTGGACGACGGCAGCGCCAAGGTGGATGTGTCACTGTTCAGCGAGGCTTATGAAGCCGCCAAACACAAGCTCAAGGAAGACTCGGTGCTGATCGTCGAAGGCAAGGTCAGCAACGACGACTTCTCCGGCGGCCTGCGTGTGGTGGTCGACAAGGTGCTGGATCTGGCCGAGGCCAAGGGCCAGTTCGCCCGCCACCTGAACCTGCGCCTGATGCGCGATGCCGACCTGCAGAAGCTCAAGTCCCTGCTCGGCCCCTACGCCGGCAGCGGTTGCCAGGTCAGGCTGGACTACGCCAATGCCAGCGCCCGTTGCACGCTGGAGTTGCCGGACGACTGGCGGGTCAAACTGGACGACGGGATGCTGACCGGGCTGAAAGGCTGGCTGGGGCAGGATGCCGTGGCGGTGGTCTTCTGATCCGCTGCCGATAATACGGAACGCCGACCCAAGGGTCGGCGTTTTGCATTCCGGACGAAACAAATGGCGGCAACGCTGCCAGCGCCTCCCCCCTTTCGCTCCCCGGGAGTACTCAACGGGGTCTTGAAACAGGGGATAGACATTCCGTTTTACATCTTGACCCGGTTCAGGGTGATCTGGCGCTGCGGATCATTGCCCAGCACCAGCTGGTTGCGCGAAGGCATCTGCACGGCCGGGCCGGCCTGAAAGAAATCGAACACCAGCCGCTCACCCGCCAGCGCGTCCGGCGGGCAGGCGCTGCTGTCCGCGCGCAGCTGCTGGCTGATCAGACGGCCGCCGTCCATAGTGACGTCGGAAGCGAAACGGCTGCATTTGGTGGTGCCAAGCATCTGGCCATTGATGATCCTCACGGCCAGACCGTCACCGGTGGCCCAGTTGCCAACCGGCAAGCCGGTGGCTACATCAGCAGAAGGCGTGGCCGCGCAGGCGGTCAGCAGCACCGCGGCAGAGAGGGACAGTGCGCGAAACATGATGGAGTCTCCAGAAAGGCGTCCGGCCGGACGCAATGCTCTCTGTCTAGCACATCAATACCGTCTCAGGACAGCGTTCTGTCCCGGGCCGCCGCCGTGTCAGGCCATCGCGTAGGGCAGCTCCCCCTGAACCAGCAACGGGCCGTCGAGCGCGCCAAGATGCACGCCGGACTCGAATGCGCTGGTCTGCACCACCGCCAGCGCCTCGCTGCCGCCCTGTGGTACCGGCACGGCCAGCACGATCTTACCGATGGCCTGCTCGCCGGTTTCGGCGGCATACAAATCCTGCCCTGCCTGCGCCTCGCCCGGGACGGTAACGCGGAACATCCGGCGCTTGACCTTACCCAGATACTGCGAGCGCGCCACGATTTCCTGGCCCGGATAGCAGCCCTTCTGGAAACTCACGGCGCCAATCAGCTCCATATTGGCCATCTGCGGCACGAAGGCTTCCTGCGTCGCGGCAGTCACCCATGGCGTGCCGGCCGCAATGTCGAGTGCAGCCCAGCCTGCATGGCCAACCGGGGCGGCCGATGCCGTCAGCGCGCCCCATGTTTCTGCGGCAGCGGCCTGCGGCAACGCCACGACGTAGCGGTCGCCGGTCAGGCGCACCAGTTCGGCGCCGTCCACCGGCAGCACGGCATGCTCCTTGAGCGGATAACTGCCGAAGCGGGCGTCGAGCAGGTCGGCCGCGGCGGGACCGGCCACACCGATCAGGGCAATGTCGGCCAGCGCGGCTACCGTGACCTTGGAGCGCATCACGTACATGCGCAGGCGCTTCTCGATCGCGGCGGCGATGTCAGCCGACACCATCAGGCGGTAGCGGCCATCGCGTTGCCAGATGAGAAAGCTGGCCAGCATCCGGCCCTTGGGGGTGGAGTAGCTGG
>JASLDQ010000043.1 GCA_030151505.1 Chromobacteriaceae bacterium | reverse complement strand
AGCACCTCTCGCCCGACACGCTGGCCAGCCTGATGCGGCTGGGCAGCAAGGTCGGCAAGGTGCTGCACGTCGTCGAACCAGCCGGTCGCCAGCTCGATCAGCGCATGCATCTCATGCATCCGCCGCTGGGCGTGGCGTTCGGACGAGTCGGCCGGTTCGGCCATCAGCGTGTCGCGCAACAGCGACAGGGTCGGGTCGATCTCGCGCCGGCGCTTTTCTTCGATTAGCGCCTGGAAGATGTCCCATACGTCGTCCGGCGTGGTGAAGTGATCGCGCCGGTCGCCGGGCAGGTGCAAGAGGCGCACCAGCCGCCATGACTGCAGTTCCTTGAGGCCCATGCTGACGTTAGAGCGGGAGATGCCCAGTTCGTTGACGAAATCGTCGGCATTGAGCGGTTTTTCCGACAGGAAGAGCAGCGCGTACATCTGCCCCACCGTGCGGTTGACCCCCCAGCGGCTGCCCATCTCGCCGAAGTGCAGTACGAAGCGTTCGATCAAAGGTGACATTTTCTTTTCTTTCTGTTGTTTCAGAAATTTGTGAAATGTTCTGCCTGAAATTGATCCATGTCAATTTATAGATGAGCGAGCATGAAAAAGAGCCCGATCTTTGATCGGGCTCATGGTGGTAGCGCGTTGAATCGGCTTGAAAAAGCGCGCGCGGGTTTTACAGTGAGCGGGTGGAGCCGCTCGCGTGATCCGCGGTTTACTCTTCTTCGGGCACGTTCAGGGCATTGATGGAATAACCGCCGTCCACGTAGGTGATTTCGCCGGTGATGCCGGAGGCCAGCGGCGACAGCAGGAAGGCGGCCGCGTTGCCGACTTCCTCGATGGTGACGTTGCGCTTGAGCGGCGAATTGTCGGCGGCCATCTTCAGGAGCTTGCCGAAGCCGGAGATGCCGGAGGCGGCCAGGGTCTTGATCGGACCGGCGGAAATGCCGTTGACGCGGATGCCCTCGCGGCCCATGGCGGCGGCGGTGAAGCGCACGCCGGCCTCAAGGCTGGCCTTGGCCAGACCCATCACGTTGTAGTGCGGGATCGCGCGCACGGCGCCGAGATAGGTCAGCGCGAGCAGGGCGCCGTTGCGGCCCTGCATCATCGGACGGGCGGCCTTGGCCAGCGCAGGGAAGCTGTAGGAGGAGACGTCGTGGGCGACCTGGAAGGCTTCGCGCGACAGCGAGTCGAGGAAATCGCCTGCCAGGGATTCGCGCGGGGCGAAGGCGATGGCGTGGACCAGACCGTCGAGGCCATCCCAATGTTGGCCCAGCTCGACGAACAGGTTGTTGATTTCGTCGTCGCTGGTGACGTCGCAACGCAGCACGATGTCGCTGTCGAAGTCGTTGCGGGCCATGTCGGCGACACGGTCCTTCAGTTTTTCGTTGACGTAGGTGAACGCCAGTTCGGCGCCTTCGCGTTTACAGGCCTCGGCGATGCCGTAGGCGATTGAACGGTTCGACAAGAGGCCGGTAATGAGGATCTTCTTGCCCTGGAGGAAACCCATGGTACCTATCCTTCACGGTTGGAATTGGGCGATTATAACGCATGTCTTTCAGGCTGCCTGATGATGCTATTCGATTGTTGTCGGACAATGTGTATGCGGTTTGCCGTGCTCGGGCTGGTGTATGCGGCGCTTGTCGCGCCGGCATCGGCCGCGCCGGCCATGGCGCTGGGCTATGTGCCGAAATACGGGGCAGGGTTCGCCCATTTCGACTATGTCGAGGCGAACGCTCCCAAGGGCGGGCAGATCCGCCTGCCGTCGATGGGCAGTTTCGACACGCTCAATCCCTTCACCCTCAAGGGCGACAAGGAAGCCGGCGTGGGCCAGCTGATGTTCGACACGCTGACGGAAAGGTCGCTTGATGAGCCGTTCTCGACGTACGGGCTGCTGGCCGACGATATGCGGCTGGCGGACGATCGTCTGTCCGTGACTTTCCACCTCAATCCCAAGGCCCGCTTCGCCGACGGCAGTCCGGTGACGGCGGCCGACGTCAAATACTCGTTCGAAACGCTGACCCGCGACCGGGATGCCCACCCGCGCTACCGCTTCTACTGGGACGGCATCAGCCGGGCGGTGGTGGTGGACAAGCGGACCGTTCGCTTCGATTTCAAGGAAAAGAACGCCGAACTCCACATGATCATCGGCGAGCTGCCGGTATTCTCGCGGGCGTGGGGAAAGGGGCGGCCATTCGGCCAGGTGAGGCTGGAGGCGCCGCTGGCGAGCGGTCCCTACCGGTTGGCCAGCATGGATCTGGGCAAGAACAGCGTGTTCGTCCGCCGCAACGATTACTGGGCGCGCGACCTGCCGGTGCGGCGGGGGATGTACAACTTCGACCGGGTGATCTTTCGCTATCTGCGTGATGACACGGTGCGGCTGGAGGCGTTCAAGGCGGGCGAGTTCGATCTGGTGGCCGAGAACATCGCCAAATCATGGGCGCGGGGTTACACCGGCGATAAGTTCGACGATGGCCGCATCATCAAGGCCGAACTGCCCAACAGCAATCCGTCGGGCATGCAGGGGTTCGCCATGAATCTGCGCCGGTCGCTGTTCGCCGATAAACGGGTGCGGCAGGCGTTGGGGCTGGCCTACGATTTCGACTGGGCCAATCGGATGCTGTTCTATGGCCAGTACAAGCGCAGTCCGAGTTACTTTTCCAATAGCGAGCTGGCCGCCACCGGCTTGCCGTCGGCGGATGAGCTGGCGCTGCTCGAGCCCTTGCGCAAGAAGCTGCCGGCGGCGGCTTTCGGGCCTGCGGTGACGCCGCCGCAGAATTCGACTGCGGTAGAATTGCGGCAGAACCTGCGCCGGGCCGCAGCGCTGCTGAAGGAGGCCGGCTGGACCTTGCGCGGGAGCACGCTGGTCGATGCCGCCGGGCAGCCGTTCGTTTTCGAGTTCCTGACCTATTCCAAGACTTATGAGCGGATCGTCGCTCCCTATGCGCGCAATCTGGCCAAGCTCGGGATCGAGGTGCGGGTGCGGACGGTCGACTCGGCCATCTACCAGCAAAAGCTCGATGAATTCGACTACGACATGACCGTGGCGATCTATCCGATGTCGCTGTCCCCGGGCAATGAGATGATCGAGTACTTCGGTTCGGCGGCGGCCGGACTGCAGGGCTCGAACAATACGGTCGGCCTCAAGGACCCGGCGGTGGACGTGCTGTTGCGCCGTTTTACCCGTTTCACCGATCGTGCCGAACTCGTTACCGCCAGCCGGGCGCTGGATCGCGTGTTGCGCGCCGAGTACTTGCTGGTGCCCAACTGGCACATGGCGGTGCACCGCGTTGCCTACTGGAACCGTTTCAACTATCCGGCCACGCTGCCGGCGTACTACCAACCTTTGGAGTGGGCGCTCAAGACCTGGTGGAGTAAACCGGCTGGAGTCAAGGTGGTGAGCCGGCAAGTGACTGAAAAACCATAGCTTATTGGTGCGTGTTGTGGGTTTTTCGCAATTTTTTCCAAAAAGCACTTGGCAAACCTGTATGGGCTCTATATTATGCGCGTCTCTTGCAGCGGAGACGTTGCAAGAGTGGAGAGGTGGCAGAGTGGTCGAATGTACCTGACTCGAAATCAGGCGTACGTTTATAGCGTACCGTGGGTTCGAATCCCACCCTCTCCGCCATTTTGAACCATGCCGGAAGATTCATGATCCAAGGCAAAAATGGTTCAGCGTGCACCCGTAGCTCAGTTGGATAGAGTATCTGGCTACGAACCAGAGGGTCGGGCGTTCGAATCGCTCCGGGTGCACCATCTGTCCCCATCGTCTAGAGGCCTAGGACACCGCCCTTTCACGGCGACGACCGGGGTTCGACTCCCCGTGGGGACGCCAGATAATTGAACAGGTCAGTTTGCGTCAGTCTGACTTGTCTCGGCCATACTAAAAAGAGCCCGGATAACTCCGGGCTCTTTTTTTGTGGCGTTGTTGGTGCTCCTCTCCGGGACTTCTGTCCTTGCCGCAAACCGACCACCGGCCGCAGATCTCTGACAGATACGCTGCCGATCGGGGCCTCTGCATTCCATCGTCCCAGTCTTCTCCTGTTCCTGTCGGAGTGACTTCTCATTCCGTCACGAGCTTGCTGCTGCGGCACCAAGTGCGGCCTGGGCCGAGACGTTGTTGCCGCTGTGGTGGCCCGGAAGGCATATCACGAAAGTGATCCCGTCGTACTCTTCGTCCTTCTCCAGCGTGATTTCGCCGCTGTGCATCTGGGCGATACGCCGAACCAGATACAGCCCCAAACCTGCGCCGGGACGATGCTGAGCCAGCCGTCCACGGAAATATTTCTGGAACAGGCGGGGAATTTCTTCCTCGGGGATGGGCTCGCCGCTGTTGCTCACCGAAAGTCGGACTCCGCCATCCGCCAAGCCTTCCGCCCGCATGGTGATGATGCTTTCTGCTGGCGCATGCCGGTCGGCATTGGCGGTCAAATTGCGCATGGCGACCCGCAGCAGGCCGGTATCGCCGACAAATTGCCGGGGTATTTGCCGAAGCGACAACTGCACACGGCTGGCGGGCCAATCCGCGGCCACTTCTTCCAGTAGCGCCCGCAGATCACAGGGGCCGGGCCTGAACGGTGTCGAACCCGTTTCCATCCGGTCCGAAGTCAGATATTCATCCACCAGCGCGGTCATCCGCAGGGTTGCATTGCGCAGGTTCTGGCAGCGGGCCAGGGTTTTTTCCCTGGTCGCGTCCAGGTTCTTGGCGATCAATTGGGCGGTGGTGTTGATGATGGCCAGCGGGGTGCGGAACTCGTGGGAAACCATCGCAACGAAGTCCTGCTGTTCCTCGTTCGTGCGCTTTTCCACCTCCAGCGCTTCGCGCAATTCCTGCTCCAGCGCTTTGCGTCGCGCAATTTCCTGCATCAGCGCCGACGTGCGCTTTTCCACTTCCTGTTCCAGGCTTTCATTCAGCAGGCTCACCGCCTGCAACGCCTCGGCCTGCGCCGCCGCCTTCTCGCGCCGCAGCCCGTCATAGCGGCTGTTCAGCCGCAGACTCATCAGCAGCATGTGCAGCATGGTGCCGACTGCCGCGGCGTTATTGGTCCACTCGTTTGGCGGGAAAACCGCCAGGTTGCGCAGATAGCTCACGATCACGCCAGCATAAAAAATGCCGAAAGCCAGCAAAAAGAAACGTGCGGCCTTGTCGCCCCGCCGCAGTAAATACAGCGCGATGCCGATGAACATCAGGATCAGGATCATCGACATCTGCTGGAACAGCTGCGCGCCCATGCCGAACCGGCCGGACAAGATCAGTCCGGCACTGATGACGGATGTCGTTGCGGCCACCCGCTGCAGCTGCCGATTAAAACCCGGCCAGTGCGTGGCCACCCCCAGCTGTGCGGACGAAAACCGGGTTCCAACCATCAGGCTGGCGCACATCACGAGGCCCAGTGCAGGGTCGGACAGTTCGACCGGCAGGTCGAACAACTGCTGCGGAATGGCGACGGTCAACAGCTCGATCATCACCGCACATGACACATACAGCAGGTACCAGCCGCTTTGCGGCTCGCGGGTCATGTGCCAGAAAAAGGCGTGGAACAGGATCAGCAACAGATAACAGCCGAAATACAGGCCGTGATAGAGGGCTTCCCGCCGCGAATAATCGTTGAAGGAGTTCTGTTGCCAGACCTCGATGCCGGTCGACATGGCATTCTTGCTGGACAGCCGGATCAGCCACACTTCTCGTCCCGCGCTATCCAGCCGGACCGGCAGGACGACCCTGCGCGCATCCACTTCCCAGCGGGAACGCCCGATGTCCTCGCCCGAATGCTGCACCGTCCAGCCGCCGACGCCATCTGGGCGATAAAGCCGCACGTCGTCCAGCAGCGCGTTGGTGAAGCTCAGCATCCACTCGTGTGGCGCATCGGCCTGGCGTTCCACTTCCAGCCGCAACCAGACGGCGTCGTCGGTGTAACCGGCGCGCACCATGCCGGGCAGATCCCGCCAGCCGGAGGCGGCGCTGACCGCATTCGGCCCCAGCCGCCCGGACGGATCGCGCAACCAGGTGAAATGTCCGCTGGCCGACAGCTGGCCGGCACCGGGTGACAGTACCAGCGGCGGCTGCGCCCATCCGGCTGCCGGTCCCAGCAATCCGATTAGAAACAGAAAGAAGAACAGGAATTTCATGGGGGCGGACGATAACATGGCTGATGTACGGTCATG
>JASLDQ010000018.1 GCA_030151505.1 Chromobacteriaceae bacterium | reverse complement strand
AAGCGCCGAACTACAATATCGAGTAATCCAGTTCGCCTCCCGGCACAACACGACGCCACGGATCATCCGTGGCGTATTTCATGCGCGACTGCGGCCGGCGCCAGCTGAATCGTGTGGATCCTGCAGCCTGCCCCGCCAAGGCCGCTCACCGGCCAAGCGGGGATGGATGCGATGTCAGCGGCCGACATTGATGATGTAGAGAGACTCTACGAGATTGCCATAAAGCTGCCCGCCCTCGTCTCAAGCAACTCAAAAGGGACCGGAATGCTGGCCGGATCGTGACCCGACAGCACGAACGCGGTCTTTGCCAGACGACGTTAGCCGCGATATCGCCAAAAACTTGGTATGGACACTGGCGCGAAGGAATGACAAATATCGCGCCGCGTTACACCGGCACGATAGCAGGCAGGACCATGCACCGCATTCTTCAGCCAGGCAAACCCTTCCGCTGATTCGGCGTAAATGCCAAACAGCAAAAAAGGCCACTCTTCTGAGTGGCCTTTTTTGCTTGATTCATTTGGTCGGGGCGGCGGGATTCGAACTCGCGACCCCTTGCACCCCATGCAAGTGCGCTACCAGGCTGCGCTACGCCCCGACACAAGACACGCACTATACCAGCCTATGCCGATTCAGTCAAAAGTCACGCATCAAGCCAAGCAAGAATATCTTTCAGCTCGGAGCGCAACTCGGCCACGCTCAGCGGAACCGGCACGCCGGCCTCACGCGACATCCGGCTTCTGGCGCCAGGAATCGTAAAGCCGTCATCGTACAGCAGCGCCCGGATACGCCGGGCGATCAGGACTTCATGATGCTGGTAGTAACGCCGGTTGCCGCCGCGCTTCATGGGGCGGAGTTCGACGAACTCCTGTTCCCAGTAGCGCAGCACATGCGGCTTCACCCCGGTCAATTCCGCCACTTCACTGATGGTGAAATAGCGTTTCGGCGGAATGAGGGGTAGTTCAGGCGTTGAGGTTGTCATAGTTGGCCTCGACCATGCCCTTGAGTTTCTGGCTGGCGTGGAACGTTACCACACGGCGGGCAGTGATCGGGATCTCTTCGCCGGTCTTGGGATTGCGCCCCGGGCGCTGCGGTTTGTCACGCAACTGGAAATTGCCGAAACCCGACAGTTTGACGGCATCGCCGTCTTCCAGCGCGGTCCGGATTTCCTCGAAAAAGGATTCGACCATGTCCTTCGCTTCGCGCTTGTTCAGGCCGACTTTGTCGAACAGCAAATCGGCAAGCTCTGCCTTGGTCAGCGTCATGTCTTCCCCCTAAAACTGTACTGCAAGAGTTGCAACGACAAAGACGCCGCGCTCGTGGGCGCGGCGTCGTGGTTATGCGTTCACTGCCGGAAACGCTTACAAGCGGAGCTTGGCGTCGTGGTCGGCCGCAGCGGCTTCGACCAGCGCCAGCACCACCGCGTCGACTTCCGCGTCCGTCAGAGTGCGGGCAGTATCCTGCATTAACACCTTGAATGCAAGACTCTTTTTCCCATCCTCTACCCCTTTGCCACGATACACGTCGAACAGCGCCAGCTCGGTAATCAGCGGCGACGCCACCTTGGCGAACGACGCCAGCAGCGCACCGACTTCGATCGCTTCGTCGACCACCAGCGCGATATCGCGCCGGACCGGCTGGAATTTCGACACCGGGGCGGCCGCGACCTTGGCGCAGGTGGACACGACTGCCAGATCCAGCTCGAACAGCACCGGCGCGGCCGGCAGATCATATTTCTGCACCCACTGCGGATGCAGTTCGCCGATCACGCCGACCACCTTGCCGTCCAGCACGACCTCGGCTGCACGACCCGGATGCAGCGCCGGGTGCGCCGCCTTGCGGAACTCGGCCACGCGCGGCGCCAGCAGCGCCTCGACGTCGGCCTTCACGTCGAAGAAATCGACGCGCTCGGCCTTGACGCCCCACTGCTCGGGCAGGCGCGAGCCATAGGCTAGGCCGGCGATCTGCTCGGGCTGATCGAAGCCGCCGTCGCGCTTCTTGAAGATGCGCGCCAACTCGAACACGCGCACCCGGCTGTGCTTGCGGTTAAGGTTGGCGGCCAGCGTGTCCACCAGTGAGCCGAACAGGGTCGAGCGCATCACACTCATCTGGCTGGCGATCGGGTTGATCAGCCGCACCGGGTCGGCATTGCCGCCGAAATCGGCCTCCCACGCCTCGTCGACGAAGGCGTAGCTGACGATTTCCTGGTAGTCGCGACCGACCAGCTTGCGGCGGATCTCGGCACGCGGGGTCTGCACTTCCGGTAGCGGCAGCATCGCCAGCCGGCCGCGCATGCGGTCGGACGGAATGTTGTCGTAGCCGTATACCCGGGCGATTTCCTCGATCAGGTCTTCCTCGATCTCGATATCGAAACGGGAGGTCGGCGGCTGCACTTCGAAGCCGTTGTCGACTGCGCGGAACTCGAAGCCCAGACGCGCGAGGATGTCGCGGATCTGCTCGGCACCGAATTCGATCCCCAGCACCTTGCCGACGCGGGCGGTGCGGACCTTGACCGGCTGACGCGCCGGCAGCTCGCCCACCGCTTCGGTGATCGGACCGACCTGGCCGCCGCAGATCTCGACGATCAGCGCGGTGGCGCGCTCGATGCCGTCGCGCTGCAGCGCGAAGTCGACGCCGCGCTCGTAGCGGTAGGAAGCATCCGAACTGAAGCCCAGACGGCGGGCGCGACCGGCGATGACTTCCGGCGCGAAGAAGGCCGACTCGAGGAAGACGTCGGTCGATTCGTCGTCCATTTCGCTGTTGGCACCGCCCATGATGCCGGCCAGCGCGACTGGCTTCTCGCGGTCGGCGATCACCAGCATGTCGGCGGTCAGCTCGATGTCCTTGCCGCTCAGCAGCGTCAGGGTTTCACCCGGTGCGGCCATGCG
>JASLDQ010000317.1 GCA_030151505.1 Chromobacteriaceae bacterium | reverse complement strand
GCTTCAGGCCGTGGCCTTCGGCGTGGTCGAGCTGGGCATAGGCCAGCCGCAGGCTGTCGAGCAGGGCGTGGGCCGCTTCCAGCGGGGTGTCCGGCAGGATCAGCGCGAATTCTTCGCCGCCGACCCTGCCGATGGCGTCGCTGCGGCGCAGGCGCTCGCGCAGGAAGCTCACCAGACCGCGCAGCACCCGGTCGCCGGCGGTATAACCGAGCGCGGCATTGACCCGGGAGAAGTCGTCCAGGTCCAGCATGGCAAACACCAGCGGGGCATCTTGCCGCTGCGCCCGCAGCACCTCGTGGTCCAGTCGGGCGAACAGGTGGGAGTGGGTCAGCGCGCCGGTCAGGCTGTCGTTGCTGGCGTGGTTGCGCTGGCGCCGGTAGGTCTGGGCGCGCGGGCCGGTGGCGGCGAGCAGCTCGTCCGCCACCACCGGCTTGGCCAGCCACGCATCGATGCCGTCGGCCGGTTCGGGCCGGCGCGCCAGCGTCGCCTCCGACGCGACGCAAACAATCGGCACCTGCGCCAGATGGCGGGAAAACCGAACGGTACGGGCAAACTCGATGCCGTCGCACCCGCTCAGCACCCGGTCGAGCAGCACCGCGTCGGGGGCGAAATGGATGATTTCCTCGAACGCGCGCGCGGGGTGGTCGACGGTCTGCACCACGTAGCCGTGCTTTTCCAGCATGTCGGCGTAATACCGCGCCAGATCGCCGACCTCCTCGACCACCAGCACCCTCAGCGGCGCCTGATCGCGGTCGGGCGTCAGCTGCGCCAGCGTTTCCAGCAGCTCGTCGCGGCTGGCCGGCCACGGCAGCACGGCCGCCGCCCCCATTCGCACCGCCGCCAGCCGGACGGCGAAATCGTCATCCGGCGACAGCAGGATCAACGGCCGCCGGCCCAGCCGGACGCGCCGCACGGTGGCCAGCGCGTCATCCAGCCGCTCGTCCTGCGCCGGGCGGCACGCCAGCACCGCCGCCACCTCAAGACGGTCCAGCAGCTCGACCAGCTCGTCCACGCCGTCCACCCGGTGCGGCACGAATCCGCACCACGTCAGCTGGCGGATCAATTCGGCGCAGTCGGCCCCGGGCGGCGCCAGCAGGGCAAGGGTGGCCGCCCGCCCCGGCGCATCGGCCGGTGACGCGGCGGCGCGGTCGCCGGCGAACTCGTGCAGCAGCGCGAGCTTGACCTTGAGTTCGTGCACATAACCGCCGACATTGCCGCCGCGCGCCTCCTGCACCAGCCGGTGCAGGTAGTGGCCGAACGCCTTGGCCGCCTCGGCCAGCCGCTCGTTGCCGCGCCGCTCGGCCACGCACTTGAGGTTGAGCGCCAGATAGACCAGATGGGCCGCCAGCGGCGTGTCCCACTGGCGGGCCAGCAGGTCGGCGCGGCGGTCGAGGTCGTCCAGATGGGGGGCGAGGTCGGTCATGGCGTCGTCTCGGTAAGGGAAAGGGGATGGCCTTTTCATCGGCCGGCATCGCTGCGTCATGATAGATGATAGCGATTTGCGCCGCGCCGGGCGGGGGCGCCGCACTGCTATAATCGCCGCCCATCCCCGCAGCCCAGCAAGACGATAGCGATGAACGTGTTTTATGAAGAGGACGGCAGCTTCAAAGTAGGGTCGGTGCTGTCCTCCACCGACGCCAGCCTGCAGGTCGAAGCCCCGCACGGCAAGCGCTCGAAGATCAAGTCGGCCAATGTGCTGCTCAAATTCACCTCGTCGCTGGCCGACTTCCTGCCGCAGGCGGAAACAATGGCGGCCGACATCGACGCCGACTTCCTGTGGGAATGCTGCGGCGCGGACGAATTCGGCTTCGAGGAACTGGCGGCCGACTACCATGGCCACGCGCCCAGCGCGGTCGAGGCCGCCGCCATCGCGCTGCGCCTGCACGGCTCGCCGATGTATTTCTACAAAAAAGGCAAGGGCCGCTACAAGGCCGCTCCGGAAGAATCGCTCAAGGCCGCGCTCGCCGGCATCGAGAAGAAAAAGCAGCAGCAGGCGCAGATCGACGCCTGGGTGGCGGAAGTCGAAGCCGGCGCGCTGCCGGAAGCCTGGGGCTCCCATCTGATGACGCTGCTGCACCGGCCGGACAAGAACACGCTGGAATGGAAGGCGCTGGACGCCGCCAGCAAGGCGCTGCAGACCTCGCCGCTCAAACTGGTGGCCGAGCGCGGCGGCATTCCGTCGGTGCCGGACTACCTGCTGGCCGGCTTCCTGCTGGAGCACTTCCCCAAGGGTCGCGGCTTCGGCGACTACGCCGTCCCGACGTCCGCCGCCGAGCTGCCCGATGCCGGGGTGCAGGCCTTCTCCATCGACGACGCCGCCACCACCGAAATCGACGACGCCTTCTCGCTGCAGCCGCTGCCCAACGGCAACTGGAAGGTCGGCGTCCACATCGCCGCCCCCACGCTCGGCATCGCGCCGGACTCCGACCTCGAACGCGTGGTGCTCGCCCGCCTGTCCACCGTCTACTTCCCCGGCGACAAGATCACCATGCTGCCGGACGCCGTGGTCGACACCTTCACCCTGAAGGAAGGCATGGCCTGCCCGGCGGTCAGCATGTACCTGGAAGTGACGCCCGAGTTCGAAGTGGTAAGTCACGAAAACCGGGTCGACAGCGTGCGCATCGCCGCCAACCTGCGCCACGACACGCTGGAACCCCTGTTCAACGAGGAAACCCTGCAGAACGACCCCGGCACCGAATATCCGTACAAGCACGAGCTGCGCTGGCTGTGGCAGTTCGCCAACGCGCTGGAACGCCAGCGCGGCAAGGCCGACAGCAACCAGCAGGTCCGACTGGACTACAACTTCGCCATCGTCGACGGCAAGGTGGTGCTGAGCACCCGCCGCCGCGGCGCATCGATGGACAAGCTGGTCTCCGAGCTGATGATTCTGGTCAACAGCACCTGGGGCGGCGATCTGGCCGCGGCCGGCGTGCCGGCGATCTACCGCGCCCAGACCAACGGCAAGGTACGGATGACCACCGCCGCCCAGCCGCACGTCGGCCTCGGGGTGGCGCAATACACCTGGGCCAGCTCGCCGCTGCGCCGCGCCGCCGACTTCATCAACCAGCGCCAGCTGGTGGCGATGATCCGGGGCGAAACGCCGCAGTACGAAAAGGGCAGCGCGCTCTTGTTCGCCGCGCTGCGCGACTTCGACGCCGCCTACTCGGCCTACAACGAATTCCAGAGCCGGATGGAACGGTTCTGGTGCCTGCGCTGGTTCACCCAGGAGGGCGTGAGCGAAATCACCGCCGCGCTGATCAAGGAAGACCTGGTGCGACTGGACGGCCTGCCGCTGGTCGCGCGCGTGGCCGGCCTGCCGGAACTGCAGCCGGGCGAGCGCGTGCGCCTGCAGGTCGCGCGCATCGACGAGCTGGAGCTGGAGATCGAATTCCGCGTGCTGGGTAAGATGGAAGGCTAAAGCCGAGGTAGGTGTGGATGTCGTGGTACAGAATGTTGTCGTCGTAGTCCTAGCCCTCGGCGACAACGCCAAACTGCCCGTACAGGCCAAGCCCGACAGCCCTAGCCAGCGGGTGCGAGAACACCGTCCATCACACTTTTCCGACTACGCCAGCAAGCACGCCAAGAAGGGCCGGTTGCTACCCAAGCGCAAGGGGATACCGAGGTTGAGCCGGTATGATCAGGGCTTGCAACGCACAAACGGGACGCCACAGCGTCCCGTTTGTGTTTGGCGGCGACCACACTCTTGGCTGGTACGCCGCCATGACCAGATGGCGAGAGGATCAGCTACCCAAGTTGTAGAGGCCGCTCTTGCGTTTCACATCGGAATTGACCATCGAGAACCGTTGAACGATGTCGTTTTTGTCGAACAGGATGGTCAGTTCCTTTTTGGAGCCACTGTAGCTAGCGCCAAGCCAGTTCACGACAGGAATGTAATTAATGGCGTCGCTGGAGACATCCTCAAACGAATATTTCCAGACTTCGTTACCTCCATCGGTGAAGCTGGTTGTGGTCGGGTCGCCGAACAGCTGCTTGACTTGGGTCTTGGTGCTGACACCTTGCTGCAATTTGCTGGCAACCGTTTGTTCCGTTTCGCTCTTCAAAACACGATTACCAGTGCTGGCGCATCCGCCAAGCAGAGCGACCGCCACAAAAGATCCGATAAGAGCGCGAGAAATATGCATGATTTGAAATAATGGTCAAATTGAAAAATTTTTCCGGATAGGATTGCCGAATATCCGCTTTATGACCTTATCACTTTTTTAGCAAAAAATACCAACATATCTCGCGGTATTTAGGATTTGATAACAATTGAGAAAATTTCTCAAATTGCATTCAATCCGGCTGTTTAGCGTGTATGGCATTGAGATTTTCCACCAGCCGGTCGACATCTTCCGGCGTGTGCGCGGCCGACAGCGAGATGCGCAGCCGGGCCGTGCCCGGCGGCACGGTCGGCGGGCGGATGGCCGGCACACGGATGCCGGCGTCGAGCAGGCGGGCCGACAAGGCCAGAGCGTCGGCGTCGTGGCCGACGATCAGCGGCTGGATCGGTGTGCGCGAGGGCAGCAGCGCCCAGGGCAGGCCGGCACAACCGGCGCGCAGGCGTTCGATCAGCTGGTCCAGCCGCTCGCGCCGCCACGTCTCGGCGCCGATCAGCGCGAGGCTCTCGCGCAGCGCGTGCGCCTGCGCGGGCGGGCAGGCGGTGGTGAAGATGGCGGTGCGGGCGCGGTTGACCAGCCAGTCGATCAGCGCGGCGCTGCCGGCCACCGCCGCGCCGGCCACGCCGGCGGCCTTGCCGAAGGTTGCCAAGTAGACCAGCCGCTCGCCGGCCAGCCCCTGTTCCGCCGCACTGCCGCGCCCGCCGCCCAG
>JASLDQ010000306.1 GCA_030151505.1 Chromobacteriaceae bacterium | reverse complement strand
GCCCCTCGCTCCAGCGGGCGCGGACCAGGCGGAAGTAGGGGTCATTGTCCTCGATGCGGTGCGGCTCGACCGCGTCGAAGTGGTCGCGTTCCAGCACCAGCGTATCGATTGGCAGACCGACCGACAGGTTGCTGCGCACGGTCGAGTCGAACGACACCAGCAGGCATTTCATCGTGGCCGGGATGGGGGTGTCGTAGTTCACCACCCGGTCGATGATGGGCTTGCCGTACTTGGATTCGCCGATCTGGAAATAGGGCGTGTCCGGGGTCGACTCGATGAAATTGCCCTGCGGATAGACGTGGAACAGCCGCGGCGCCTCGCCGGCGATCTGTCCGCCGACGATGAAGGAGCCGCCGAAGTCCACCCCGCTGGCGCTCTGCTGGCCGGCGGTATCGCGGGCGATCACTTCGCGCACGGTGTCGCCGACCAGCCGGGCGGCGTCATACAGCGACGGCACGTTGAGCAGGTGCTCGCCGTCGTGCTGCAGGCGGGTGCGCAAGAGGCTGACGACCGACTGGGTGGTGGCGAGATTGCCGGAATTGAGCAGCACGACGGTGCGTTCGCCCGGTTGCTGGAACAGGTGCATCTTGCGGAACAGCGCGATGTGGTCGACCCCGGCGTTGGTGCGGGTGTCAGACGCAAACACGAGGCCGTCCTTGAGGTTGAGTGCGACGCAGTAGGTCATGGCGATGGCGGAGTCAGAAATCGGTGTCCCATGTTAGGCCTGTCGGCCGGGGCGGGGAACAGGCCGGGGCGTGCCCTTGGTCGGCGGCGGGATGACCGAGGGCGGGCAATCCCCGCCGGCGGATGGAATGCCGCGCCGGCGGGCGGAAGGGGAGCGTCAGGGCGCTCATTGTTGCTGCTGCTGGCCCGCCTGCGTCACCCGCGCCAGGCTTTCCATCTGTTCGTGTCCGCCGCCGATGCGCACGCCGCGTACCGGGCAGGCGTCCAGATAGTCCATCCCGACCGCCAGCTTGAGGTAGGAGCCGTTGGTGTGGCAGCCGTTGGCCGGGTCGAAGCCGTGCCAGGCATGGTCGACCCACGCCTCGACCCAGGCATGGCTGGCGACGTGGTCGTGACGTTCGGTGTGGAGATAACCGCTGACATAGCGCGCCGGTACACCCAGCTCGCGGCAGGCGGCGGCGAACACATGGGCATGGTCCTGACAGACGCCGGCGCCGGAGGCGAAGGCTTCGGCCGCGTTGGTGGCTACATCGGTCTGGCCGCTGCGATAGGGCATCACGTCGAGCAGCGCCTGCATCATGTCGGACAGCCCGGCATAGCGGTCTTGCGCCACCTTGAGGGCAAAGCCGTCGGCAAACGCGCGGATGGCTTCGCTGGGCCGGGTCAGCGGTGTGGCGCGCAGGAATAGCAAGGGCGACAGGCCATCGGCTTCCTCTTCGTCGGTGTCGGCGGTTTCCACCGTGCCGGAGGCGAAGATGGCGATCTCGTTGTGCGGGTAGTCCAGCGTCAGCGTGTGCAGCCAGTTGCCGTAGGCGTCGCGGCCGCGGGTGGCGCGCGCGGGCAGGCCCAGTTGCCAGCCCAGCACCTTCTGGCGCGGCGAGTCGAACGGCGTCAGGCGTAGGTACTGGGTGCTGTGGGCGACGCGCGCGTCGTAGCGGTACACGGTTTGATGGCTGATGACGAGTTTCATAAGGCCTCCAGATAGGCGGTCTGCACGAGGGCGCCCAGGCGGTTGATGTCGGTGAGGAAGCGGGCGAGGAAGCCGGACAGACCCTCGGCCACGATGTCGTCGATGTCGCCGTACTCCAGCGCCACCCCCATTTCGGCCGCCAGTTTCTTGGCGGCCTTGCCGCGTTCGCCGCCGATCTGCGGCAGGATGGCGTTGATCTCGTCGAGACTGGCGCGCAGGCTGCGCGGCAGGTTCGGCCGCAGGATCAGGAGTTCCGCCACCCGGCGGGTGCCGATCGACTCGCGGTAGCACGCCTGATAGGCCTCGAACGCGCTGACCGACCGCAGCAGCGAGGTCAGGTGGTAGTAGTCGTCGTTGATCTTCAGCGGTGCCAGCGATTTCACTTGCAACAAGCGTGCCGTGTTGTCGGCGCGCTCGACGAAAGTGCCGAGGCGGATGAAGCGGTAGGCGTCCTCGCGCAGGATGGTGCCGTAGGTGATGCCGCGGAACAGGTGCGAGCGCTGCTTGACCCAGTCCGAGAAGTAGGAGGTGTCCGGCGGCGGGGTCTTGACCAGATCCTTGCACTCCAGCCAGGTCGCGTTGAGGTTCTCCCACATCTCGGCGGTGATGGTGCCGCGCACCGCGTGGGCGTTCTCGCGCGCCAGCCGCAGGCAACTCGCGATGCTGGCCGGGTGGTCGGTGGCGTAGCCCAGATAGGCCCACAGATTGTCGGTGCTGACCGCGTCGAAGCGGGTCTTGAAGTCTTCCAGCGTGCCGCTGACGTGCAGCGGCACGGCGATGTCGTCCTGGTGGCCGCCGCCCTTGGGCAGCAGCGCCAGGCTGGCGCTGACGTCCAGCGCGCGGGCGAGGTTTTCGGCGCGCTCGAGGTAGCGCGACATCCAGTACAGGTTGGCGGCGGTGCGCGAGAGCATGTCAGGCCTCCAGAATCCAGGTGTCTTTGGTGCCGCCGCCCTGCGACGAGTTCACCACCAGCGAGCCCTCTTTCAGTGCGACCCGCGTCAGTCCGCCGGCCACCAGCCGGGTCTGCTTGCCGGACAGCACGAAGGGGCGCAGGTCGATGTGGCGCGGCGCGATGCCGGCGTCGACGAAGGTGGGGCAGGACGACAGGCACAGCGTCGGCTGGGCGATGTAGTTGGCCGGATTGGCCTCGATCACGCGGCGGAAGGCCTCGATCTCGTCGCGGCTGGCGGCGGGGCCGACCAGCATGCCGTAGCCGCCGGCGCCGTGGACTTCCTTTACCACCAGCTCGGGCAGGTGGGCGAGCACGTAGGCCAGATCGTCCGGCCGGCGCAGCTGCCAGGTCGGCACGTTGTGCAGGACCGGCTCCTCGCCCAGGTAGAAGCGCACCATGTCCGGCACATAGGGGTAGACCGACTTGTCGTCGGCCACGCCGGTGCCGATGGCGTTGGCCAGCACCACATTGCCCTTGCGGTACACCGACAGCAGTCCCGGCACCCCCAGCATCGAGTCCTGCCGGAAGGCGAGCGGATCGAGGAAGGCGTCGTCCACCCGGCGGTAGATCACGTCCACCCGCTGCGGCCCGGCGGTGGTGCGCATGTAGACATGGTCGCTCTTGACGAACAGGTCCGAGCCCTCCACCAGCTCCACCCCCATCTGCTGCGCCAGGAAGGCGTGCTCGAAGTAGGCCGAGTTGTAGTGGCCGGGGGTCAGCACCACCACGGTCGGGTTGTCGATGTCGGTGGACTCGCGCAGGGTCTGCAGCAGAAGGCTGGGGTAGTGCTCGACCGGGGCGACCGCGTGGCGGGCGAACAGCTCGGGAAACAGCCGCATCATCATCTTGCGGTTTTCCAGCATGTAGGACACGCCGGACGGCACGCGCAGGTTGTCCTCCAGCACGTAGTACTGGCCGTCGCTGTGGCGGATCACGTCCACCCCGGCGATGTGGGCGTAGACGCGGTTGGGCAGGTCGATGCCCTGCATCGCCACCTGGTACTGGGCGTTGGTGAAGATCTGCTCGGCCGGAATGACCCCGGCCTTGACGATGGCCTGCTCGTGGTAAAGGTCGTGCAGGAAGGCGTTGAGCGCCGCGACCCGTTGCTTGAGGCCGCGCGCCAGCAGTTCCCACTCGGCGGCCGGGATGATGCGCGGCACCGAGTCGAACGGAATCAGCCGCTCGGCCCCGCTGTCGTCGCCGTAGACGGCGAAGGTGATGCCGCCGCGGTGGAACAGCAGGTCGGCTTCGCGCCGCTTGAGCGCCAGCGTCTCGTCGCTTTGCCGCCGCAGCCATTCCAGATAGGTGGCGCAGTGCTCGCGGGCGCTGCCGTCGGCCAGCAGCATTTCATCGTAGTGGCCGGCGGGGGGAGGGTGGATCGTCGGCATGATGCGATTCCGTTGAAGTTTGTTTCAACGGAAGAATTGCAAAGGCCGTGCCAGAAGTGAAATGCCATTTGATTCAACGGCTTGGCGGTATGGCGGGCCGGCAAGCCGGAAAACGGGCCGGATTGGTGCGCGGCGGGACAAGCGCCTGCACCGTTTCGGTCACAAGCGCAGCAGGCGGGCCACTTCGGTCAGCATGGCGGCGTCGGTCTGGTCGAAGGCGGCCAGCTCGGTCGAGTCAACATCCAGCACGCCGGCGACGCTGCCGTCCTCGCCGAGGACAGGCACCACCACTTCGGAGCGCGAGAGGCTGGAGCAGGCGATATGGCCGGGGAAGGCATCCACGTCGTCGACCAGCTGGACCGCGGCGGTCTGCCAGGCGGTGCCGCATACGCCGCGGCCGAAAGGGATGCGGGTGCAGGCGACCGGCCCCTGGAACGGCCCGAGCACCAGTTCCTCGCCCTGCACCAAATAGAAGCCGACCCAATGCCAGCCGAAGGTCTGCCACAGGGCGGCGGCCACGTTGGCGAGGCGGGCGATGACGTCGGGCTCTTCGCACAGCGCGGCCAGCTGCGGCAGGAGTTCGGCGTAGCGTTCGGCCTTGTTGCCGCTGGAAATCTGCAGGGTATCGGCCATGGTGCGCCTCCGGAAAAAAGGGCCGCCATCTTGCCCCGCCGGCGGGGGAAACGCAAAACGCCCGCGCGGGGCGGGCGTTGGTGGACGGGCTGGGCTCGTCGGGGCTGCGTTAGGGGCGGGCTTGGCGGCAGCGGACATGGCCGGGGCGCGTGCCCGGCCGACCTTGCCTAGCGCCAGTCGCGCCGCTCGTAGCCGCGCCAGCCGCGGTCGTCATGCTCCTCGTGCCAGCGTTCGTGCCGCCAGTGGCGATAGCCCGG
>JASLDQ010000248.1 GCA_030151505.1 Chromobacteriaceae bacterium | reverse complement strand
CACGCAGCGGGTGCAGGGCTTGACCACATCGAACACCACCTCGCCTATCCTCACCACCGCCCAGTCGTCCTCCTCGTAGGCCAGCGTGTCGGCGATCACCAGATTGGGACGGAAGTGGCGCATCGTCACCGGCTGCGGGAGCCCACGGTTGAGCTCGTCGAGCGAACCCTGTCCGATCAGCAGAAAGGGATAACCGTCGGCGAAGGACAGCGGAGCCGCCACCGTTTTCTGCTTCCGCCGGCTCTCTCCCAGCCAGACCAGCTTCACCGCCGTTCCCAAGTATTCGGAAAACCACGCATCCGCCGCCGCATCGCCGTGGAAGGCCTCGAAGTCGTCGCCCCAGACCCCGGTCGCCAGTGGCGAGGTGTAGTCGGCGCGCGCCGCCTGTCCCGGCGGCAGGGTGCCGGCGCTGAAGGCAAGGCCGGCGGCGTTCGGTGCGACCCGGATCTGGGTCAGCTGCGGCCATTCGCGTGCAGTCACGAAACGGTGATCGTCAGCGCGGACCAGCATCCACTCCCGGTCGTGCTCCAGCCCCTGCTGCGTGACGCGGGCTGAGGCGGGCGCGAGCGCCGCGGCGGACTTGAGCGGATGCACGAAAAGGCTGGCGAGATGCATGGCGGGCTTTCTGTCGATCATGGACGAGGTGAATGGCGCTGCAGCGCAACGGAAGCGGCACGTTACAATCTCGCCGCCTGTCTTGTCACCCCGCGGTCGTGGTGCCGCAAGCGCATGCCTTGCCGGTATGTCGCGCGGCAGCGCCATCTTGCCCTGCCGCCCCGAGCGGCCATGCGGCGCCATCTCGGGGGACGAACAGTCCCGATCAACCTGCCGGCCCGTCGACATGACTCCTCTCTTGCTGCCTGTTCTCCTTTTCGCCCTCCTGCTGGGGGGCGCCGTGGGCGGTGCGCTGATGCACGCCCGCGCCGCCGGCCGGCTGGCCCGGCTCGAGGCCGAGCGCCAGCGGGCGTTCGACGAGGCCGCCCGGCTGGGCGAGCGTGCCCGCGCGCTCGAGGTCGCGCTCGAACACACCCGCGCCGAGCTGGCCGGCGCGCTGGCGGCCCGGGCCGCCGCCGAGGCCGAGGCGCGCGAGCATCAGGCCCACAGCCGCGATCTGGCCCTGCGGCTGGATGCGCAGCAGGTCGAGACCGTCCGGCTGGCCGCGCGCGAAAGCGAACTGGCCGCCCGGCTGGCGGCCGAGCAGGCGACGCTGGCCGACAAGCTCGGCCTGCTCGATACCGCTCGCCAGCAACTGAGCGAGCAGTTCCGCCTCTTGGCCGGCGACGTGCTGGACGAGCGCCGCGCCGCCTTCGATACCGACAGCCGCGCCGCCCTCGACGCGCTGCTGGCGCCGCTGGGCGAGAAGCTCGGGGTTTTCGACCGCACCCTGCGCGAGCAGGCCGAGAAAGAAGGGCGCGAGCGGATGGCGCTGGGGCTGGAGATCCGCCGGCTGGCCGAGCTGAGCACCCGGCTCAACGACGACGCGCTGGCGCTGACCCGCGCGCTGACCGGTTCGCAGAACAAGACCCAGGGCGACTGGGGCGAGATGATCCTCGAATCGGTACTGCAGCACTCCGGGCTGGAGCGCGGGCGCGAATACGAGGTGCAGGTGTCGGACAGCCGTGACGAAGGCGACAAGCGCTTCCGTCCGGACGTGGTGATCCGCCTGCCCGAGGGCCGCAGCCTGGTGATCGACAGCAAGGTCAGCCTCAATGCCTGGGTGCGCCACACCGCCGCCGGCGACGACGCCAGCCGCGAGGCCGAACTGGCCTCCCACGTCGCCGCGTTGCGCGCCCACGTCAAGACGCTGGCCGAGAAGCGCTATCACGACCTGGACAAGCTCGATACGCTGGATTTCGTGTTCATGTTCGTGCCGGTCGAGCCGGCGTGGCTGGCGGCGCTGCAGCGCGACCCGGCGCTGGTGCAGGAGGCGTTCGAGCGGCGAGTGGTGATCGTCGGGCCGTCCACGCTGCTGGCTTCGCTCAGGACGGTGGCCAGCGTGTGGCGGGTGGAAAGGCAGAACCGCAACGCGCAGGAGATCGCCCGTCAGGCCGGTCTGCTGTACGACCGCTTCGTTGCCTTCGTGGCCGAACTGGATGACGTGGGCCGCAAGCTGGACGCGGCGCGGGGCGGGCTGGACACGGCCCGGCGCAAGCTGGTGGAAGGACGCGGCAACCTGGCCAGCAGCGCCGAACGCATCCGCAAGCTCGGTGCGCGCACCAGCAAGCGGCTGGCGTTGCCGGTCGACGAGGCGGATTTTGACGGGGTGGAGCCGGAAAACGTCGAGTAACGCGGAAAATCAGGCGCGGGGTCTGGATTGTGTTTCAGTTTTTATATTGATTAATTTCAATATGTTAATTGAAGTTATCTAAAATTTTGATGGCGATCATAATCAAAACTTTAAAGAGGCGATCAGATTTAGTGATTGGCGCGGCCGGGAAGGGGAGGGGTACTATTCGCCTCGTTTTCCGCCGCTGCTCCGGCAGTGGCAGACACCATGAATCAGGTGTTTCTTCCTCGTGTTTTCCCCTCCGCGTCAGCTCAGGGGATTTTTTTTGCCTGTAAATCGCCAAACGGCAGGATTTTGTTCTGTTCTGCCCTGTTTCAGCGTTTTTCGCGCCGCGCCCCCGTTCCGCCTGGTCCTGCGTCCTGCCTCCCGGCCGGTCTGTCGTCCCGCCTCATCCGCCGCTTTCTTAAGTCCAGATGAAACTGGAATTGATAAAGTCGATCCCTCCCGCCGTCGGCATAGCCAGTCCGTCGGCCGAGCCCGTCGCCTTCATCCATACCTTCGCAGGGACATGCCTATGCACGCCATGGCTTTCATTCAGGATCTTGCCGTCATCATGCTGATTGCCGGGCTGGTGACGGTGGTGTTCAACCGCATTCGCCAGCCCGTTGTCCTTGGCTACATCCTCGCCGGCCTCGTCATCGGGCCGTACACGCCGCCGTTCGAGCTGATCCACGACCGCAACACCATCGACATCCTGGCCGAGATCGGCGTCATCTTCCTGTTGTTCTCCCTCGGGCTGGAATTCAGCCTGCGCAAGCTCGCCCGCGTCGGCGCCACCGCCATCGTGGCGGCGCTGGCCGAAATCGTGCTGATGCTGTGGGTGGGGTATGAAATCGGCCGCTACTTCAACTGGAAGCCGATGGATTCGCTGTTCCTCGGCGCGATGCTGGCGGTGTCGTCCACCACCATCATCATCAAGGCGCTGGACGAGCTGAAACTGAAGAAGGAACGCTTCGCCCAGCTGATCTTCGGCATCCTGATCGTCGAGGACATTCTCGCCATCGGCATGATCGCGCTGCTGTCGGGCGTGGCTGCCACCGGTACGGTGGAAACCGGCGACGTGTTGGTCACCGTCGGCAAGCTGGTGCTGTTCATGGTGGTGTCGCTGGTGGTCGGCCTGATCACCGTGCCGCGCGTCCTCAACTATGTGGCGCGTTCCGGCAGCTACGAAATCCTGCTGATCGCGGTGCTCGGCATCTGCTTCGGCTTCTGCCTCCTGGTGATCAAGCTCGGCTACAGCGTGGCGCTCGGCGCCTTCCTCATCGGCGCGATCATGGCCGAGAGCCGCCAGCTGCACACGATCGAAAAGCTGGTGATGCCGCTGAAGGACATGTTCAGCGCGATCTTCTTCGTCGCCATCGGCCTGCTGCTCGATCCGGCGGTGCTGGTCGAATACGCCGGCCCGGTGGCGGTCATCACCGCCGCGGTGGT
>JASLDQ010000235.1 GCA_030151505.1 Chromobacteriaceae bacterium | reverse complement strand
GGGCGGAGAGTTCGCTGGCGTTGCCGCTCCAGTCATCACCGATGTGGAACATTTCGGTCTTGACTGGCAATGGTGCCCGCATGGTCATGGCCAGTACCAGCCAGATTAGCATCAATATGCTGCCAAAACCGAAAACGGCGGGGGCCGAGCCGTGGCTATAGAGCCAACCGCCAGCCACCGCGCCGAGGAAAAGGCCGAAGGATTGGGACGTATTATATACGCCAATCGCGGTTCCCTTGGCATCGGTCGGAGCGATCTTGGAGATCAGCGAGGGCAGGCTGGCCTCGAGGATGTTGAAGGCGACGAAGTAGAGGCCGAGCAGGACGACGATGGACCAGAACGAATGCAGGGCGAAGGTCATCCCGAGCTGGGCGGCGGTCATCAGTGCCACGGCGCCGACGAATACGCGCTTGAGCTGGTGCTTTTTCTCGCCGTAGATGATGGCGGGGACCATCAGCAGGAAGCCGATGGTGACGACCGGCAGATAGACTTGCCAGTGATGCTCCTTGTCCAGTCCGCCGGTATCCAGCAGGGCGAACGGAATGACCACGAACATCGCCATTTGCGCCGCATGCAGGGCGAAGATGCCGAAGTTCAGCCGCAGCAGTTGTCCGTCGCGCAGCACGGCGGGCAGGCGGGCGGTGTTGGCCTCGGCATCCGAATGGAAGCGTGACACGGAGGGATCGGGAATGTAGTAGCGAACGCCGACCATGGCCAGCAGCGTCAGGATGCCGGTCAGGGCGAAGATGCCGGTCACGCCGATGTACTTGGCCAGCAGCGGGCCCAGCACCAGACTGACCGCAAAGGTGGTGCCGATGGTCATGCCGATCATCGCCATGGCCTTGGTACGGTGCTGTTCGCGGGTCAGGTCGGCCAGCAGTGCGGTGACGGCCGCCGAAATGGCGCCGGCGCCTTGCACCGTGCGGCCGATCATGAGCCACCAGACGTCATGGGCGCTGGCGGCGATGAAGCTGCCGATGGCGAACAGCAGCAGGCCGGCGTAGATCACCGGCTTGCGGCCGATGCGGTCCGACCACATGCCGAATGGCAGTTGCAGGATGGCCTGGGTGAGGCCGTAACTGCCCAGCGCGAGGCCGACCAGCAGGTGGTTTTCGCCGCCGGGCAATGACTTGGCGTAGATGGCAAAGACCGGCAAGATGAGAAACATGCCAAGCATTCGCAGGCCGTACAGCCCTGCCAGGCCGAAACTTGCGCGTAATTCCAGTGTATTCATGCTGAGAGATGAGCCGGACGATCTGTTGGTCTGGCAGTCGAGCCGGAACCGATTCTGGTGTTGATGGATGAAGACCTTGCCGTATCGCGGCCGGGATAAAACCGGCCGGATCGTGGCGACGCTGATGCATGGCGCGGTGAAACGCCGAATTCCGGTATATTAACAGGTTACTTCGGCACTCATCAGGCAGTATGGAAAGCATTCGCATTCGCGGCGCACGTACGCACAACCTCAAGAACGTCAATCTCGATCTGCCGCGCCACAAGCTCATCGTCATCACTGGCTTGTCCGGCTCGGGTAAGTCGTCGCTCGCCTTCGACACGCTGTATGCCGAAGGGCAGCGGCGCTACGTCGAGTCGCTGTCGGCCTATGCCCGTCAGTTCCTGCAACTGATGGAAAAGCCCGACGTCGACCTGATCGAAGGGCTGAGCCCGGCGATCTCGATCGAGCAGAAAGCCACCAGCCATAACCCGCGCTCCACGGTCGGCACCGTGACCGAAATCCACGACTACCTGCGACTGTTGTTCGCCCGCGTCGGCACGCCGTACTGCCCGGAGCACGACCAGCCGCTGGAGTCGCAGACCGTCAGCCAGATGGTCGATCACGTGCTGGCCTTGCCGGAGGAAACCAAGCTGATGGTGCTGGCGCCGGTGGTGGTCGGCAAGAAGGGCGAGCAGCTCGACCTGATCGACGAGCTGCGCGCACAAGGCTTCGTGCGGCTGCGGGTGGACGGCGAGGTCTACGAGATCGATGCGGTCCCCAAGCTCGACAAGAACAAGAAGCATACTGTCGAAGTGGTGGTCGACCGCTTGAAGGTGCGCGAGGACGCCAAGCAGCGTCTGGCCGAATCGTTCGAAACCGCGTTGCGCCATGCCGACGGCCGCGCCATCGCGGTGGAGATGGATGGCGGCAAGGAGCACTGGTTCTCGGCCAAGTTCGCTTGCCCGGTGTGCAGCTACAGTTTGCCGGAGCTGGAACCGCGCCTGTTTTCGTTCAACAACCCGATGGGCGCTTGCCCGAAGTGCGACGGATTGGGACAGATCACCTATTTCGATCCCAAGCGCGTCGCCGCCCATCCGACCCTGAGCCTTGCCGCCGGCGCGATCAAGGGCTGGGACAAGCGCAACCAGTTCTATTTCCAGATGCTGCAGAGCCTGGCGCTGCACTACGGCTTCGATCTGGACCTGCCGTTCGAGGAGCTCCCAGAGCCGGTGCAGCACGCGGTCCTGTATGGCTCCGGCCATGATGAAATCGATTTCGTCTACGCCAACGAACGCGGCACCAAGTTCGTCCGCAGTCATGCCTTCGAGGGCATCATCCATAATCTCGAGCGCCGCTACCGTGAGACTGACTCTAGCGCGGTGCGCGAAGAGCTGGCCAAGTACCAGAACAACCAGGCGTGCCCGCACTGCCACGGCACCCGCCTGCGCCGCGAGGCCCGCCATGTCAAGGTAGCCGACCAGACCCTGCACCAGCTCAGCCGCCAGCCGCTGAAAATGTCGCTCAAGTGGTTTACCGAGCTGGCCTTCACCGGTCAGAAGCAGGCGGTAGCCGAGCGCATCGTCAAGGAAATCCGCGACCGGCTGGGCTTCCTCAACAACGTCGGGCTGGACTACCTCAGCCTCGACCGTTCCGCCGACACCCTGTCGGGGGGCGAAGCGCAGCGCATCCGGCTGGCCAGCCAGATCGGCTCGGGACTGACCGGGGTGATGTACGTGCTGGACGAACCGTCGATCGGCCTGCACCAGCGCGACAACGACCGCCTGCTGGGCACGCTGATGACGCTGCGCGACCTGGGGAACTCGGTGATCGTGGTCGAACACGACGAGGACGCCATTCTGGCGGCCGACTATCTGGTTGACATGGGGCCGGGCGCGGGTGAGCACGGCGGCGAAGTGCTGGTGGCCGGGACGCCGGCTGAAGTCGCCGCCTGCCCGGATTCGATCACCGGCCAGTTCCTGTCCGGGCAGCGCACCATCGAATTGCCGAGCGGCCGGCGCGAGCCGCAGCCGGAGCGCTGGCTGCACCTGCGCGGCGCCAGCGGCAACAACCTCAAGAACGTCGATCTGTCGATACCGTGCGGCTTGCTGGTGAGCATCACCGGCGTGTCCGGCTCGGGCAAGTCGACGCTGATCAACGACACGCTGTATGCGGTGGCCGCGCGCGAGCTCAACGGCGCGTCGACCGAGCCGGCGCCGTACCGGGAGATCGAGGGGCTGGAACTGTTCGACAAGGTCATCAACGTCGACCAGAGCCCGATCGGCCGCACCCCGCGCTCCAATCCCGCCACCTATACCGGCCTGTTCACCCCAATCCGCGAACTGTTTGCCGGCGTGCCGGCGGCGCGCGAACGCGGTTACGGGCCGGGACGCTTCAGCTTCAACGTCAAGGGCGGGCGCTGCGAGGCGTGCCAGGGCGATGGCGTCATCAAGGTCGAGATGCACTTCCTGCCGGATATCTATGTCCAGTGCGACGTCTGCCACGGCAAGCGCTACAACCGCGAAACGCTCGAGGTGCAGTACAAGGGCAAGGGAATCCAGGAAGTGCTGGAGATGACGGTCGAGCAGGCGCTGCAGTTCTTCGCCGCCGTGCCGAGTATCGCGCGCAAGCTGCAGACGCTGATGGACGTGGGTCTGGGTTATATCCGCCTCGGCCAGTCCGCCACGACCCTGTCGGGCGGCGAAGCCCAACGGGTCAAGCTGGCGCTGGAATTGTCCAAGCGCGATACCGGTCGCACGTTGTATATTCTGGATGAGCCGACCACCGGCCTGCATTTCCATGACATCGACTTGCTGTTGAAGGTACTGCACCGTTTGCGCGAGCATGGCAATACGGTGGTGGTGATCGAGCACAATCTGGACGTGATCAAGACTGCCGACTGGATTGTCGACCTGGGCCCCGAAGGAGGGGAGGGCGGCGGCCAGATTCTGGCGGCTGGCACACCCGAAGAAATTGCAGCGACACCTGACAGCTTTACCGGCTATTACTTGAAGAAAACCCTCGCCAAAAAGAATCACTGAACAATGCCGAAATTGACAGCCATCGATCACATCCATGTCTGGGTGCGCGACCGGATTGCGTCCGCCGCATGGTATCAGCGCATCCTCGGGCTGGCGCCCGACCCGCGTTTCCTGTCCTGGTCCAAGCAAGAAGGCGGGCCGCTGACACTGGGCAACTCCAGTGGCACGGTTCACTTGGCATTGCTGGAAAAAGACGGTGATTTCACCCCGTCGCATTCGGTCATCGCTTTCGCCGTGCCGGGCCCGGACTTCATGACCTGGGTGGACAAACTGGCCGGCGAGCGGGTGCAGGCGCTGGACGGCCGCTTTCTGGCGCGGGACTGCATTGTCGACCACAAACTGGCTTATTCGATCTACTTTATCGATCTGGACGGCAACCCCTTCGAGATCACCAGCTACGACCATTCGTGGTTGTCGGCCAAGATGCGCTGAGACGGTTTTTTCTGATGTCATGAAACGGCCGGGCCTTCTTGCCCGGCTGTTTTTCGTTTCGGGTCGGCCGAAGATCGTGCATCCATTATTTTTACAAAATTGATTTTTATAGGTTTTTTTTCAGGATGGCAGTGTGGGAGGCTTGCCGGTTTTCGATTCATGACAAATCCTGTCTCATTCTGCATAATTCCAGTCTGTCCGACTGACAGACCGAACAGCTGCCGAACCCCACGAGGACAAACCTTCAACAAAAATACAGGTTCGGCATTCCCTCACGGAATACAACAATAACGGCGTCGGTGGCTCTACAAACCATATGGCGAAGGAGAAACTCGCATGGCTGCAGCGCACCATAATCCGTACGCAATCGGGCTCGAACAAAACGAAGCCAATTACGTCCCGCTCACTCCGCTCACCTTCCTCGAGCGCTCTGCCCAGGTATACCCGGACAAACTTGCCGTGATTCACGGCGAACGCCGCTACACCTGGAGCGAAGTATTCATCCGCTGTCGTCGTCTTGCGTCGGCGCTGGCCAAGCGTGGCGTGCAGAAAGGCACGACGGTCGCCATCCTCGCACCGAACATTCCGGAAATGGTCGAAGCCCACTTCGGCATTCCGATGCAAGGCGCCGTGGTCAACACCATGAACTATCGCCTGGATGCGGCCACCATCGCTTTCCAGCTCGACCATGGCGAAGCCGATGTTTTCCTGGTCGACTCCGAGTTCGCCGGTCTGGCGCGTGAAGCCCTGCACCGCAGCGCCCGCAAGCCGCTGGTGGTCGACATTGCCGACAGCGAGTTCGACAGCGGCGAGCGTATCGGCAAGCTGACCTACGAGGAGCTGCTGGCTGAAGGCGATCCCGAGTACGTCTGGCCGCAGGTCACCGACGAATGGGACCCGATCTCGCTCAACTACACTTCCGGTACCACCGGCAACCCTAAGGGCGTGGTCTATCACCATCGTGGCGCCTACCTGAACGCGCTCGGCAACATCGTCTCCACCGCCATGACGCCGGACACGGTCAAACTGTGGTCGCTGCCGATGTTCCACTGCAACGGCTGGTGCTTCAACTGGTCGATCGCTGCGGTGGGCGGCACCAACGTCTGCCTGCGCCGCGTGGACGCCAAGACCATGTACCGCCTGATCGCCGAGCACAACGTCAACTACATGTGCGGTGCGGCGGTGGTGCTGTCGATGTTCATCAACGCCAATCCGGACGACAAGCGGGCCTTCCCGCGCCGCGTTCACTTTAACGCCGCCGCTGCGCCGGTCCCGGTGCCCATCATCCGGGCGTCGGAGGAAATCGGCTTCAAGATCCAGCACTTGTATGGCCTGACCGAAACCTACGGCCCGGTTACCGCCTGCGTGTGGAAGGACGAGTTCAACGCGCTCGACGACGACGCCCAGGGCGAAATCCTCAAGCGCCAAGGGGTGCGTTACCACGTGCAGGAAGCCGTCAATGTCCTCAACCCGGACACCATGCAGCCGGTTGCGGCCGATGGACAGACCCTGGGCGAGGTGATGTTCCGCGGCAATATCGTGATGAAGGGCTACCTGAAGAATCCGTCTGCCACCAGCGATGCCTTTGCCGGCGGCTGGTTCCATACCGGTGACCTGGGGGTGATCCATCCGGACGGCTATATCGAGCTGAAGGACCGTTCCAAGGACATCATCATCTCCGGTGGCGAGAACATCTCGTCGATCGAAGTGGAAGCGGTGCTATACCAGCACCCGGCCGTGCTGGAATGCGCGGTGGTGGCCAAGAAGGACGAGAAGTGGGGTGAGGTGGCCTGCGCCTACGTCACGCTGAAAATGGGCTCGGAAGAACCGACTTCCATCGAAATGGTCCAGTTCTGCCGCGAACGTCTGGCGCACTACAAGGTGCCCAAGCTGTTCATGTTCGGTCCGCTACCCAAGACCAGCACCGGCAAGATCCAGAAGTTCATGCTGCGTGATCAGGTCAACGCCGGCAAGTTCCAGCTGAACTGATCCCGGCCCGCTTGGATTGGTCCACGACGCCCGCAAGGCTGCACGCTTGCGGGCGTTGTTGCGTTGGGGCTGTCCGTAACCCGGAGCCGGGACGCCCTGACCGCAACCGGCGGACCGATCGTTCGCTTTTGGCCGTTTCTGCCATTACCATCAAGTCAAACCGGCACATTTTCGGGCTGTATTGATGACATCTCCCTTGTTGCACATTGACAATCTGGCGGTCCGGCTGGGCGGCGCTCTGGTGGTGCGCGACGTCAGCCTGACCATCCATGCAGGTGAAAAGCTGGCGCTGGTGGGTGAATCCGGTTCCGGCAAGACGGTGACGGCCAGCACGCTGTTGCGGCTGATTCCCGATGCCGAAATCGCCGGGAAAGTGACTTGGCAAGGGCGCGATCTGCTTTCCTTGCCCGAACGCGAACTGCGCCGGATTCGAGGCCGCGACATCGCGATGATCTTCCAGGAGCCGATGATCGCGCTCAATCCGCTCTATACCGTCGGCAACCAGATCGTCGAGGTGCTGCAACTGCATCAGGGGATGGACGCGCGGGCGGCGCGCGGTCGCGCGATCGAGTTGCTGGCGTTGACCCGCATTCCCGAGCCGGAGCGCAAGGTCGACCGCTACCCTTTCGAGCTGTCCGGTGGCCAGCGTCAGCGCGCGATGATCGCGATGGCGCTGGCTTGCCGGCCGAAGTTGCTGATCGCCGACGAGCCGACCACCGCGCTGGATGTGACGGTGCAGGCGCAGATCATGGCGCTGCTGAACGATCTGCAAAGCCAGATCGGCATGGCGGTGCTGTTGATCACGCATGACCTGAATCTGGTGCGCCGCTTTGCCGACCGGGTCGCGGTGATGCGCCAGGGCGAGCTGGTGGAGCAGGGGGCGGTACAGGAGGTGTTCGAGCGACCGCAGCATGAATACACCCGCGCACTGCTTGCCAGCCGGCCGGCGCCACTGCCGCCACTGGCACCGGATGACCGGAACGAGACCTTGTTGCAGGCTGAGGATGTGAGCGTGACCTTCAGCCGCCGTGCCGGCTGGTTCAAGCGCGAGTACACCCTGGCGGTGGACGGAATTTCCTGTCG
>JASLDQ010000205.1 GCA_030151505.1 Chromobacteriaceae bacterium | reverse complement strand
GCTTCACCTCTGAAAAACAGCCTGTTCCGGCCGCTGCCGGACCATTCCATTCCGCCGCTCATGCCGGGGGGCATCTCGTTCGGCCCCGGTGGGGAGGGCGGTTCAGGCGACCGTCCCGTTCAGCACCTCGGCGGCGGCGGCGAGTAGCACGTCGGCTGCTACCGGCTTTTGCAGGTAGCGGTCGATTCCCAGCGCCGCGGCCCGGCTCTCGTCCATCTCCGCGCTGTAGCCGGAGCACAGAATCACCGGAATGTCCGGCCGCAGCTGCCGCAACTGCCCGGCCAGTTCGATTCCCGAGAGCCCCGGCATGGTCTGGTCGGTCACCACCAGATCGTAGCGGTGCGGTTTGGCGCGGAAGGCGGCCAGTGCCGCCACCGGATCGGTGAAGCTGTCCACCAGACATTCCTGCCGCCCGAACAGTTCGCTCAGATACCCCACCATCCCCGGCTCGTCGTCAACCACCAGCACCGAAGCCGACAGCGGGCCGGCGAAGGCCGCCGGAGCGGCGGCTTCCACCGTGTCCACTTCCTCCTGCTGCGCCGGCAGGTAGAGGCGGAAAGTACAGCCCCGGTTCACCGCGCTTTCCAGTTCCAGGTGACCACCGTGGGCATGCAGGATCCCGTGCGTCACCGCCAGGCCCAGCCCGGTGCCCTGACCGGTCGGCTTGGTGGTGAAGAAGGGCTCGAACAGCCTCTCCCGCGCGACCGGGTCGATGCCGCAGCCATCGTCGGCCACCTCCAGCACCACCATCTTTCCCTGAAAACCCTGCCGGCAGGAGATGCATTCGTGCTCGCCGGACAGCGTCCGGACATAGGCGCTGATGCGCAGGTGGCCGCCCCCGGGCATGGCGTCGCGGGCATTGATGCCCAGATTCATCAGGATCTGGTGCAGCTGCACCGGCCCCAGCCGCACCGGTGGCAGGGATTCGGCCAGCGCGCAGTCGATCGCGATGCTGGCCGGCAGGGTCGAGCGCAGCAGGCGCACCACCTCGTCGACGATGGGGGCGATCCGCACCGTGCCGGCGCTGATCTCGCTGCCGCGGCTGAATGTCAGCAGTTGCTGTACCAGATCGCGGCCCCGGCCGCCGGCGGTGGCGATTTCGTCGAGATAGGACGCCAGCCCGGCCTGCGTCGGCCCGAACCGGCTGCGGGCCAGCTCGGCGTAGCCGAGCATGGTCGCCAGCAGATTGTTGAAGTCGTGGGCGATGCCGCCGGCCAACTGGCCGATGGATTCCATCTTCTGCGCCTGCTGCAGGCGCAATTCCAGCGCATGGCGGGCGGCGTCGGCCTGCTTGAGCTCGGTCACGTCGCGCACCAGCACCACGACGCACTCGCCCTCGGTCAGATCGAGATATTCGGCCGACAGCAGTGTGCGCTTGACCGTGCCGGCCTTGTCGAGGAAGTCGGCCTCGAAGTTGTGCACATGCTGGCGCGCCAGCAGCAGTCGGGTCAGCGCGCGGCGGCAGGTCAGGTCGTGCCAGCGGGCGAATGCGGTGGTGGGGCGGCCAAGCAACTCGTCCGGCCCGAAGCCGAAGATGTCGCTCAGCGCCTGGTTGGCGGCGATGACCTCGAAGCCGGGCAGGCGCAAGATCATCATCGGGTCGGGCAGGGCGCGGAAGGCGTGCAGGAAGCGTTCCTGTTCGCGCTGCAGGGCCGATTCGGCAACCTGCCGTTCACGGGTTTCCACCGCCAGCCGCTCATAGGGGGCTCGGACGTTGTCCACGAAGCCGATCCGGTAGATCAGGCCATAAGCGATGATTTTGTAGACATGCCCGAGCAGCTGGAACAGGTCGTGGACGTGGCCGTAGAGGGTGAAACACAGCTCGGACAGCACTGCGACCAGCGTGGCGGCCAGCAGGGCGCGGGCATCGTAGCCGGCGGTCGCGCCGGCGCGCCAGAAGCGCCAGGCGGCGGTCAGCAACAGGGCGACGATCAGCCACTCCACCGCCAGCTTGAACGGCGTGAGTCCCTCGCCGTCAATGAAGGTGCGCGGCCAGATTTCCGGCGTGGCCAGTTGCAGATAATAGAGCAGTGCAACCAGCGCCACTCCGCCCAGTAGCCAGCCTTGCCTGAGCCTGGGCCGCCTGAGCGGCCGCCAGGGCAGGACGGCGGCGGCCAGCAGGGTGAGGGCGGAAATCAGGCGCGCCCACAGCCAGAAATAGATCGCTTTTTCCGGATTGGCTGGGGTGACGAAGTCGGGCATGCCGCGGTAGGACAAGGTATGGCCGAAGTCGAGCAGGCCAACCATGAGAAAGCCGACCGCGAGGATCTGGGCGTTGCCGGAACGGTCGGGCTGATAGGCGTGCCAGCTGATGGCGAACACCAGCATCGCCACCACGACCGCAAAACTTTCGGCGATGGTGTGCAGGGGCAGGGGAAACCAGTGGGCGCCGGCGCGGGACGGGTCATGCGGGATGAGCCAAGCGACCAGTAAGCCGGCGGCCAGTACCAGGAGCATGAGGGCGTAGGCGGAATTCTGGCGGGAGCCCGGTGGGGGTGAGAGTGCCTCTGATGTCATCCGTCTATTTTTCGTCGGTTAATTAATTATTTTGCATTGCGATATTGTCCAACAAAATGATGGCGGAGTGAGGGAACTGCGCAAGCGACTGGCGGAAAAATCACTGGTGGGATGACAGGGGGCGGGAGAAAAGACCGCCGGAGGCGGCAAACCGGAGGCAGGGGGGATCTGAAACGCAAGAAGCCCGGACCATGGTCCGGGCTTCTTGCTCATTGCGGCTGCCCGCCATGTGGCGGGAAGCGGTTACACCTTGAACGGTGGCAGCTTCTTCTCGACCGCGATGTTCTGCAGGCGCACGTAGTCCGGCAAGCCGTTCTTGAACGGCGGGTAGTTCTCGCCCTGGATCAGCGGGCTGAGGTAGGTACGGCAGGCGTCGGTGATGTGGAAGCCGTCTTCGGTGATGAAGTCGCGCGGCATGAACTTCTCCACGTTGGCGACGTCCGACAGCGGCGCGTCGATGATGTCCCAAGTGTAGGGCGCGTCGGCCAGGCGGCGCACCGCCGGCATCACCGAATTCTTGCCGGCCAGCGCGGCCTCGACGGCGGCGCGGCCCAAGGCATAGGCCTGCTCGACGTCGGTGGCCGAGGCGATGTG
>JASLDQ010000031.1 GCA_030151505.1 Chromobacteriaceae bacterium | reverse complement strand
TAGCGGCCGAACTGGATCATGTCGCCGTGGCCGGCTTCGTAGCCGATCAGCACCGATTTGCCTGCCAGCGGCTCGCCCTGCCAGCGCGGGCAGTCGAGGTAGCGTGCCAGTGCCTGGTATCCGGTGCGGGCCTCCAGGCTGGCCCAGCCCTCGGCGAACCGTTCCTGCCGCAACAGCAGATAGGCGAGGTTGAAGCGCGCCTTGGCGTAAGTCTCGTCCAGCTCCAGCGCGCGGCGCAGGCAGGCTTCCGCCCGTTCTTCCCGTTTCAGGCTGAGGTAAAGGGCACCGAGGTTGGACCAGACCGCCGGCGAGTCCGGCCTGAGGCGCCAGGCCCGCCGGTAGGCCGCGCGGGCTTCCGCGAAGCGGCGCTGGCCGGCCAGCAGCGCACCCAGATTCAGCTGGATTTCCGGGCAGGCCGGGGCGAGTGCCAGCGACTGCCGGTAGCAGGTTTCCGCCTGCGCCAGCTCGCCCTGCCGGTCCAGCACGTAGCCCAGATTGCCGTAAGCCTCGGCCGCCTCGGGCTGCAGCCGGATCGCGGTGCGAAAGCAGCTGGCGGCGGCATCCAGCGCGCCGTTTTCCAGCTGGCGGTTGCCTTCCTCGAACCATGCGGCGGCGTCCATGCTCCGTGGCGCTCCCTTGTCCAGTCTGATTGCGGCCTGACCGGCGAAGATGCCGGCCGCTTGCGGGGCGGCATCTTCGCCGGCGGGTTTGTCTGGAATGTGACTGCGGGGCGGAAAATGTTTGAGCAGATGTGACCCGCGGCACCGGTGCGCGTGCGGCGGGCAATAAAAAAAGCAGCCTTCAAGGCTGCTTTTCCGGGGCTGGCGTTGATGGTGGCGCGTCAGGCGATCACCGGCGCCAGATCGCGTTCGGCCTGCTCCACGCTCACGCGGCGGCGGCGGGCGTAGTCCTCCACCTGCTCGCGGGTGATCTTGCCTGTGCCGAAGTAGCGCGCGTCCGGATGGGCCAGGTAGAAACCGCTGACCGCCGCGGTCGGCAGCATCGCGTAGCTTTCGGTCAGGGTCATGCCGATCGCCGGGGCGTCCAGCAGCGCGAACAGGCCGGATTTGGCGGTGTGGTCCGGGCAGGCCGGGTAGCCGGGCGCCGGGCGGATGCCGCGGTACTGTTCGTCGATCAGTTCCTCGTTGCTGAGCTTCTCGTCGGCGGCGTAGCCCCAAAACTCGCGGCGCACCCGTTCGTGCATCCGCTCGGCGAAGGCTTCGGCCAGCCGGTCGGCCAAGGCTTTCAGCAGGATCGCGGAGTAGTCATCGTTGGCCTGCTCGAAGCGGCGGACATGCTCGTCGATGCCAATACCGGCGGTGACGGCGAAGGCGCCGATGTAGTCGGCCTTGCCGCTGTCCTTCGGCGCGACGAAGTCGGCCAGGCACCAGTTGGGCTTGGCCTCGTCGCCGTTGGCGGTGGCCTTGGGAATCTGCTGGCGCAGGTTGTGCCACACCATCGCGGCTTGATCGGTAGCCGGATCGCGGATTTCGATGTCGTCGGTGTCGACGCTGTTGGCCGGGAAGAAGCCGATCACGCCGGCGGCCGACAGCCATTTTTCCTCGACGATGCGGCGGAGCATCGCCTGTGCGTCGGCCCACAGCGCGCGGGCCGATTCGCCGACGATCTCGTCGTCCAGAATGCGCGGGAAGCGGCCGGCCAGCTCCCAGCTCTGGAAGAACGGCGTCCAGTCGATGCGCTCGACCAGTTCCGCCAGCGGGTAGTCGTCGAAGCGGCGCACGCCGAGGAAGGCCGGCTTGACCGGCTCGAACGCGGTCCAGTCGGGCGCGAAGCGGTTGGCGCGGGCGTCGGCCAGCGGAACCAGCTTGCTGGCGGTGTCGCGGCCTTCGAAGATCGCGCGTGCCTTGGCGTAGTCGGCCGCCACCTCGGCGACGAAGGGATCGCGCAGCGTGTCCGACAAGAGGTTGGAGCACACGCCGACCGCGCGGCTGGCGTCGGCCACGTACACCACTGGGCCGTCGTAGTGCGGGGCGATCTTCACCGCCGTATGCACGCGGCTGGTGGTGGCGCCGCCGATCAGGAGCGGCAGGTCGAAGCCCTGGCGCTGCATCTCCTTCGCCACATGGCTCATTTCTTCCAGGCTCGGGGTGATCAGGCCGCTCAAGCCGATGATGTCGGCCTTGTGCTCGCGCGCCGCGTCCAGAATGGTTTGAGCGGGCACCATCACGCCCAGGTCGATCACCTTGTAGTTATTGCAGCGCAGCACCACGCCGACGATGTTCTTGCCGATGTCGTGCACGTCGCCCTTGACCGTAGCCATGATGATCACGCCCTTGGCGGGCGCGTCCGCGAGCCCCATGCGGATCTTTTCTTCCTCGATGAACGGCTCCAGATGCGCCACTGCCGCCTTCATCACCCGCGCCGACTTCACCACCTGCGGCAGGAACATCTTGCCGGCGCCAAACAGGTCGCCGACCACGTTCATCCCGTCCATCAGCGGGCCCTCGATCACGTGGATCGGGCGCTCGCTCTTGAGGCGCACTTCCTCGGTGTCCTCGACGATATAGGTGGTGATGCCCTTGATCAGCGCGTGTTCCAGCCGTTTTTCCACCGGCTGCTGGCGCCAGGCCAGGTCTTCTCCCTTGGCCTCCTTGGCGTCGCCGCGGAAGCTCTCGGCCAGCGTGATCAGCGCCTCGGTCGCGGCCATGCTGTCGTCGCCGCGCATCAGCACCACGTTCTCGATGCGCTCGCGCAGCACCGGGTCGACCTCGTCGTACACCTCCAGCGCGCCGGCGTTGACGATGCCCATGGTCATCCCGCGCTGGATCGCGTGGTAGAGGAACACCGCGTGGATCGCCTCGCGCACCTTGTTGTTGCCGCGGAAGCTGAACGACACGTTCGACACGCCGCCGGAAATCTTGGCGTGCGGCAGGTTCTCTTTGATCCAGCCGGTCGCCTCGATGAAGTCCAGCCCGTAGCGGGCGTGTTCCTCGATGCCGGTGGCCACGGCGAACACGTTCGGGTCGAAGATGATGTCCTGCGGCGGGAAGCCGACTTCGTCGACCAGAATGCGGTAGCTCTTCTCGCAGATTTCGACCTTGCGGGCGTAGGTGTCGGCCTGGCCGGCCTCGTCGAAGGCCATCACGATCACTGCCGCGCCGTAGCGGCGCAACAGCCGCGCCTGCTCGACGAACTTGGCCTTGCCTTCCTTCAGCGAGATCGAGTTGACGATGCCCTTGCCCTGGATGCACTTGAGGCCGGCCTCGATCACGTCCCACTTGGACGAGTCGATCATGATCGGCACACGCGAAATGTCCGGCTCGGCGGCGATCAGGTTGAGGAAGCGCACCATGGCCGCGTGGGCGTCCAGCATGCCCTCGTCCATATTGATGTCGATCACCTGCGCGCCGTTTTCGACCTGCTGGCGCGCTACGTCCAGCGCGGTCGCGTAGTCGCCGTTGAGGATGAGCTTGGCGAAGGCCTTGGAGCCGGTGACGTTGGTGCGCTCGCCGACGTTCACAAACAGGTCGCGGTCGCCGATGTTGAACGGCTCGAGGCCGGACAGCCGGCATTTCGGCTCGATCTGCGGCAGCTTGCGCGGGGCGACGTCCCTGACCGCCTGGTAGATCGCGGCAATGTGGTCCGGCGTGGTGCCGCAGCAGCCGCCGACGATGTTGACCAGGCCCGATTCGGCCCATTCCTTGACCGACGCCGCCATCGAAGCCGGGTCCAGGTCGTAGCCGCCGAAGGCGTTGGGCAGACCGGCGTTGGCGTGCACCGATACGTAGCTCGCGCTGACGCGGGCCAGTTCTTCCACATAGGGACGCAAGAGGTCGGGGCCGAGCGCGCAGTTGAGGCCGAAGCTGACCGCGTCGGCGTGCTCGAGGCTGTTGTAGAACGCCTCGGTTGTCTGGCCGGTCAGGGTGCGGCCGGACTGGTCGGTGATGGTGCCGGACACCATGATCGGCAGGCGCGGCGTGTCCGGGCGCTCGTCGAAGTATTTGTGGATCGCGAACACCGCCGCCTTGGCGTTCAGCGTGTCGAAAATGGTTTCGACCAGCAGCAGGTCGGCGCCGCCTGTCACCAGCCCGTCGATCGCCTCGGTGTAGCTTGCCACCAGCGCGTCGAAGGTGACGTTGCGGTAGCCCGGGTCGTTGACGTCCGGGCTGATCGAACAGGTGCGGTTGGTCGGCCCGAGCACGCCGGCGCAGAAGCGCGGCTTGGCCGGGTTGCTGGCCGTTTCGGCCGTGCACAGCTCCTTCACCAGCCGGGCGGCGGCCACGTTCATCTCGTGCACCAGCGACTCCATCCCGTAGTCGGCCATGGCGATCGAGGTGGCGTTGAAGGTGTTGGTCTCGATGATGTCGGCGCCGGCATCGAGGTAGGCCTGGTGGATGCCGCCGATCACGTCCGGGCGGGTCAGCACCAGCAAGTCGTTGTTGCCCTTCACGTCCTGCGGCCAGTCGGCGAAGCGTTCGCCGCGGTAGTCGGCTTCCTCCAGCTTGTGGCGCTGGATCATCGTGCCCATCCCGCCATCGAGGATGAGGATGCGCTGGGCGAGGAGGGAATGGACGGGATGGTTACGGGCGGCTGCGGACATGCGGGCGTTTCTCGGGCGACGGATTGGCAGGGGCTGGACAAGCATTTCAGCCGCCGATTCTAGCATGGCGCCCCGCCCTCATTCGCCGGTGGCATAGTCCGTTTGGCTGTATGGATAGACCGGGCCGGGCCGGGCGCTCAGGCCGGTGGCGGGGAGGCCGGCAAGGAAGCGGCGGCACCGTCGGCGACTTCCACCCGGTTGCGGCCGCCGCGCTTGGCCTGGTACAGCGCGGCGTCGGCCTGGGCGATCAGCGTGGCCGGCGTAGCGCCGTGCGGCGGGTAGCAGGCGATGCCGGCCGAGAAGGTGGCGTACAGGCACAGCTCGCCGTGGCAGACCTCCAGCCGGGCGAAGCGCTCGCGCCAGAGCTGGATGCGCGCCAGCGCGACATCCTGCGGCATGTCGCGGAAGAACAGCACGAACTCCTCGCCGCCGTAGCGGCAGACGATGTCCTCGAGGCGGGAGCTGTCGCGCAGCAGGTGTCCGAGCGCCTTGATGACCTCGTCGCCGGCCGGGTGGCCGAAGGTGTCGTTGATCCGCTTGAAGTGGTC